>JAICGN010000274.1 GCA_025923075.1 Chitinophagaceae bacterium | reverse complement strand
CTGAGATCATCTCATCACCACACGAGCACATTGACACATCTGCCTCTTATAAAAGAATATGAAACGCAGCGGCAGGAGATGATCGATATTACACTACAGGTTCAACGGTTATTGGCAGAAGAAATTCCTGCCGGAAGAATTGGTATCATTTATAAAGAAAATAAATATGGTGAAGAGCTTGCTCAATATTTCAAACTGAGAAACATTCCTGTCTTTACCCGCCGAAACCTAAACATTTTTGAGCTTCCGCTGGCTAAAAAAATAATTCTTATTCTGAAATATATCGCGGCCGAACATGATGTACCCTATGGGGGAGATGAAATGTTATTTGAAATTTTACACCTGGACTGGTTTCATATCCCCGCTGTAGAAATAGCCAAATTAAGTGTGGAAGCTTCCGAGACAAAGTTTGACACAAAAACATCTTTGCGAAGATTACTATATGAAAAAGCAACCGCGATACCCAAGGATCTGTTCAGCCAGGGTATACATGAAGGGTTGAAAAAGGCATCGGCTACAATGGAAAAATTCATTGGAGACGTTCCAAATGTTACGCTGCAACAGTTATTTGAAAACATTATTCGTCAAACCGGTATTCTTAACCACGTAATGCAAAGCCCCGATAAACATTGGCAGTTACAAGTACTTACCGGGTTATTTGATTTTGTAAAGGAAGAAACCCGCCGGAATCCTATGATGAAACTTCAGCAATTGATAAATATTATCGAGTTGATGGAGAATGAGGAGATCCCTTTACCAATAGTACAGGTAAGCGGAAGCGATAAGGGTGTGAACCTGCTGACAGCACATGGTTCCAAAGGGCTCGAATTTGAATATGTTTTTTTTGCAGGATGTAATGCCTCTTTCTGGGAAAAGAAACGTAAGCCCGGGGGTGGATACAGTCTGCCTGATACCATGTTTTCATCGCAGCCAAAATCAAAAGATGACGAGGAATTGCGCCGGCTATTCTATGTTGCATTGACAAGAGCAGAAAAACATCTTTTTATTTCATTCAGTCGTTTTAAAAATGATGGAAAAGACCTGGAACCTTCCATGTTTATTGCCGAAATACTCGATCAGCATTTATTACCTGCAGAAAGAGTTTTTATAAGCGATGAAGTTTTAGCTGAATTCAATGCGTTGCAATTTGGCGAAGCAGAGGCGCCGGAAATTGAAAAAATAGAAAAAGACTTTGTCGATCGCCTGCTTGAAAAGTTCGTGATGAACGTAACTGCATTAAACAATTACCTGAGATGCCCGTTAGAATTTTATTTCAAAAACCTGATCCGGATCCCTTCACCTAAAAATGAAGCAACGGAATTTGGCTCTGCTGTCCATTATGCTTTGGAACAATTGTTCAGGAAAATGTTGGGCCCGGATAATATGGGAGGGAATAGTGGTCAGTTCCCTTCCAAAGAAATTTTTATTGCCGATTTTGAATGGTATCTCCACCGTCACCGGGAAAGTTTCACCAAAGAACAATTTGAACGACGACTTGAATATGGCCAGGAAGTGTTAAGTAATTATTATGAT
>JAICGN010000273.1 GCA_025923075.1 Chitinophagaceae bacterium | reverse complement strand
TCGGCGCATTGAATCTGCCGCCGCATCACCCTGCCCGCGACATGCAGGACACTTTTTATATTCAGCAAAATCCGGATTGGGTATTGCGTACGCATACCAGCAGTGTGCAGATCCGTGAAATGGAAAAAGGAAAACTGCCGATCCGCATGCTGATGCCGGGCCGTGTTTATCGAAATGAAACGGTTAGTGCAAGAAGCCATTGTTTTTTTCACCAGGTGGAAGGTTTATATATAGATGAAAATGTTTCCTTCGCCGATCTGAAGCAAACACTTTACTTTTTTGTAAAAGAGATGTATGGTAAAGATGTAAAGGTTCGTTTCCGCCCTTCTTATTTTCCTTTTACTGAACCCAGCGCCGAAATGGATGTAAGTTGTTTTATCTGCGGCGGCAGTGGTTGTAATATTTGTAAAAAAACAGGTTGGGTCGAAATTTTAGGTTGCGGCATGGTACATCCCAATGTATTATCTAACTGCGGTATCGACCCTAATAAATACACAGGCTTTGCGTTTGGTATGGGCATCGAACGACCAGCAATTTTGAAATACGGCATCAATGATATCCGTTTATTTAGCGAAAATGATGTACGGTTTTTGAAGCAGTTTACGAGCTCGATATAATCCTGAGCCTGACGAATAGTATTTTGCCAGCTTTTGTTCCCTGGGCAACATTTGTTGCGACGCTCCGTTCATCGTTCTGTTCGCTATTGGGCAATTAAGAACCTATAATTTATTTTAAACTAATAGAGTCTTTCATTTTCGTGAAAGACTCTATTATTATTATGACCCTCGTTGTAACTGTATTTCTAGATTCGGGTTTCCTGCATTCGCTTATAACAAAAAAAAGCCGCCGCCAAAAAAGCAATAACCGCTATATAAAACCACGGCGTAAAATCAACAGCGATGTAAATGCTATCGCCCAACTTATCAAAAGCTGATGCATCATCTCCTCTTGGTCTGTTCCGTAAGTCTGGCATTTCCGCTTTTATTTTGCTTTTAACATCAACCATAGTGGCTATTAAAGCTACTGCTGCCAGGATCCCGGTTATAATACCGCCGGTTCCACCGATCTTTGCGTTTTGCAAGGCAAACACCAAACCGATAACACCCAATATCAGTGCAACAAGAGCTAACAAATTCGGTTCTTTCTTTTCTCCTTTCGTTGTGGCTTTTGTATCGTTGTCTTTCATGTTTTCAAATCCACCTACCAACGTGTTATCTGATCCGGGGCTTTTAATTTGAAATCCTGTAGCCAGTTGTACACCACTTACTTTTTGTAAGACCATAGTATTACACTTGATGTCAAGGAACGGCATGAAAAATAAAAGTACGCCAACACCAAAAGCAATGGATGATGGGATCTTTGTTCCAAATATTCCGGGCTGCGGAGTCGGTGCAGATGCAGGAATATAGCTTTCGGTGGATTGTATCTCGGTCATAAAAATAATTTTTGCATTAAGATAAGCGAAAAATATATGCTCGTCTTAAAATAAAACAAATAATAACTTTATCCTCTTAATCAATTTAATCTAGGGATCATGGTTCAGACAATTTGC
>JAICGN010000272.1 GCA_025923075.1 Chitinophagaceae bacterium | reverse complement strand
GCACTCTTATTTTCTTTCACACATTAATTACATTTGCTTTATGCGTATTCCAATTACTGTTCTACTCAGTTTCTGTATTATTGCCTGTAACAACACCCAGGATTCAAAAAAAGAAGAAAAGCCAAACCATGAATGGGCGCTGCTTCCCTTTACCAAAGTGGATTCGTTAAACCCGGTCATGATACCGGATACGAATTCTGCTTTTCAATGCCCAATAAGAAAAACATTAGTGAAATGGGAAGAAAAAGACGTATTTAATCCCGCGGCTGTGGTTCGTAATGACACTGTATTCCTTTTATACAGGGCTGAAGACATCATTGGAAAATATGCAGGAACATCCCGTATTGGGATTGCATGGAGCATTGATGGTTTCCATTTTACAAAACATCCTGTCCCGGTATTGTACCCCGATAATGACTCATCAAAAATATTTGAATGGGAAGGCGGTTGTGAAGACCCGAGAATTGCAGAAGATGGCAATGGGACTTATTATCTCACCTATACTGCATACGATGGGGAAAAGGCAAGGCTGATGGTGGCATCGTCAAAAGATTTATATCATTGGAATAAACATGGTCATGCATTTGCAAATGCATATGATGGAAAATATGTGGACGAATGGAGCAAATCCGGTTCTATCATTTGTAATTATGAAAATGGGAAAATCATTGCAGTAAAAATTGGTGGAAAATACTGGATGTACTGGGGCGACACAGATATTTTCCTTGCATCATCTGATGATCTTATTCACTGGACACCAGTTGAAAATTCTGAAAGAAAGCTGCTTATTGTTTTTGGCCCGCGAAAAGGAAAGTTTGACAGTGATCTCGTAGAACCCGGCCCCCCGGCAATGTTTACTGAGAAAGGAGTAATACTTATATACAACAGCCGTAATGTACATGCCAAAGGAGATACCAGCCTCGCGGAACACACCTATACTGTGTCACAAATTCTACTTGATAAAAACGATCCTTCAAAAGTGCTTGATCGTATGGAATCCTATTTCATGAAACCTGATAAACCCTATGAAATCAGCGGGCAGGTGAATCATGTTTGCTTTGTAGAAGGACTTGTGAATTATAAAAACAAATGGTTTTTATATTATGGTACGGCTGATTCAAAGATTGCAGTTGCCGTGAAATGAATATGCATATTTCTCACTTGAATGTCCCGATTTGTACCTGGTTAAAAGCGCAAATCAATTAAATGCATGCACAATTATATTTGATCTATGTCCATTGAAATAAAAAATCTTTTAAAGGTTTACGGCGAACAAAAGGCAGTAAACGGTATTTCATTTAAAGTTGAAAAAGCTGAGATTGTTGGTTTTCTTGGCCCTAATGGCGCGGGAAAATCCACTACCATGAAAATCATAACCGGTTACCTGAAGCAGGAAGGCGGTGATGCAATAGTATGTGGTTTGAACGTAGCTGATAATCCCCTTGCAACAAAAAAGAAAATCGGATACCTGCCAGAATCCAATGCACTTTACCCTGATATGTATGTAAGAGAATATTTGGGATTTATTGCAGAAGTGCATGGGATCAGCGGTACGCAGTCAACGATAAGCCGGATTATAGATATGGTGGGCCTTACACCTGAGTCGAAGAAAAAGATTGGCCAGCTTTCAAAAGGTTATAGGCAAAGGGTTGGATTAGCTGCAGCTCTCATTCACGATCCGGAAGTTCTAATTCTTGATGAACCTACAAGCGGCCTTGATCCCAACCAGATTATTGAAATCAGGGAAGTAATCAAAAAACTGGGGCAGAATAAAACAGTTCTGTTCTCTTCACATATCCTGCAGGAAGTAGAAGCAATATGTGACCGGTTGGTTATTATAAATAAAGGAGAAATTGTTGCTGATGATAAACTGATTAACCTG
>JAICGN010000271.1 GCA_025923075.1 Chitinophagaceae bacterium | reverse complement strand
ATTCTTAAAGAGAATTTGATTCCTATTAAATATGAGTATTGAAAGGGCGTGATGAAGCGATCGCGAAGAAACTTTTTTAAAAGGATTTTTTCAAATGCAAAGTAGCCATAGCCGCTCCGTCTGGCCACCATATTATTCCCAACTCGAACGCGAACAAGATGGTCACTAAGGTTATAAAAGCGGGCACCAATTTTATGCAACTCATACCACAAATTATAGTCCTCGTTGTACTTATGTGCCCAGTATCCTCCAGCCTGCAGTGCCCGGGCTTTGCGGAAAAACACGGTCATGTGATTCACCGGATTTCTAAATCTCATTAATCTAATAATTTCATCATTTTCCTGAGGCAAAGTCCTAAAGCGTCGCAAGTCGCCAGGTGTCGTATTAAACTCCTCGATTGAAGAACCGAGCACATCTATTTGTGGATTCTCTTGCAGAAAATTGAGCTGTAGCTCAAACCGATTTGGTATGGCAATATCGTCCGAATCCATTCTAGCTATCCATTCAAAGGAAGCATGGTTCAAACCGTAGTTCATGGCTATCCCCATGCCCTCGTTTTTTTTCAATTGATATCTCTTGATGCGACTGGCATAGCGAGTTTCAAAATCAGTGAGAATATTTTCCAAAGCAGGAGTAATAGGCCCGTCTTCTACAATTATCACCTCATCCGGAATTATCGTCTGCTCATCCAGAATGCTTCGTAAAGCAGATTTTAGAAAGGATGGATCTTCTTTAATATAGACGGGCATCAAGACCGAAAATTGAAAATTGTTATTGGAGGCTGAAGTACTATCATGCATAACTATTCTGACTTATTTAGGTCATAACAGTTTATTCAAATACACTTTTAAATCGATTACTACCGCAAATGGCGTCATTCTACTGATCCTTGTTAACATATTTCAAAAATAGCAATGCGTTAAAGTAGGCGAAAATAGAAACTCCGATGTCTCTGTTAAATATCGATTCTGTCATGCTTACAATGAAGAAAATAGCCAAAAACTCAAAATAGAACCAAGATTTTTTCGAATATGCATCTTTTAGAAGTATTAAGAAAAAAAAGCTCAACAAAACAGATCCTATTATTCCTAAGCTTATCAAATAACTTAGCGCTTGATTGTGCGCATTGTTTGGAAATTGTATCAGGTAAGTAATATTATTCTTTTTGAATTCTCTCGCGAGAAATTCCTTTTCATTGTCCAACCCGACGCCTAACAGCGAATTATTTTTTATCACTTCAATCGCTCCGCGCCAAATTGCAAAACGTGTTACCAAACCGCCATCTCCTTCAGAAATATCCGGAGCATAACTCCTCGCCCAGGATGCTTTTAAATCAAGAAGCATTTTACGATGCGGATAGTCATAAATGGAGTTTGTAACCTGTATGAGGGCCAGTACAATCAAGCAAAACAAGGCTGCTACACTAAGCGTTCTCAGGGTAATTCCCTGCCTAAGATATTTTAACAGAAAAGAAAGAATTAGTAAAATCTGAATCAGCAGGGTAATTCTGGCATTAATCAGTATGATAAAAATTGTTAATATCAAAACGATAAGAAAACGATACCACTTTGTTATAAACTTAAACACAAATAGTGTAGCCAGGCATCCCAATAGGCTGTAGTACGTTGGATGAATGTCAAACAATCCTGAGGTGAACTGTTCGTGAAAGAAAAAATCGCTTGCCCTGCCCCACCGGGGAACTGAATAAAAGTAATTATATATAGCCGCCAGCAGCGATAAGACATACGAACACATCAGGGCATAAATAAACCAGGTCAAAATGACTTTTAATTTTTGCTTATCGATCCGTGTTGACGAAATCATGAGTGGAAAAAGTAATAGCGGCAACGTCTTTTCCAGGTACGAAAATGACTTCGATTCGAAAATTGGTTGCACGAACCAGATCAAATGGATTCCAAACAAAATGGTAAGCATATATCCCTTTTCAGAGATACGAAGAGTCTTTAAGGAAAAATTTTCTTGGCGTAT
>JAICGN010000270.1 GCA_025923075.1 Chitinophagaceae bacterium | reverse complement strand
TCGGTTGATAATGTTTTCTAAATATTCCTGCTTACCACTTACTACTTTCGGCTCACCATTTTCAATAGCATAAGTTCTCAGATCTTCAAGCGACAGCTTTCCTTCTTCAAATGCGGCTCCTTTACCACTATCAAATGAAGCATATCTTTCTTTCCGGATCTTTTTATAATCTGATTTTTGTAAAATAGTATCTGCTGTGATCAACGCTCTTGCAAAAACGTCCATGCCCCCTATATGTGCATGGAAAAGATCTTCAGGATCTGTGGAATTACGGCGAATCTTTGCATCGAAGTTGATACCGCCTCCTTTAAAACCACCTGCTTGCAATATCACCAGCATTGCTTCTGTCAGCTCATTAATATCATTGGGGAATTGATCAGTGTCCCACCCGTTTTGATAATCACCACGATTAGCATCTATACTTCCCAGCAACCCTGCATCAGCGGCAACCTGTAATTCATGTGTGAAAGTATGACCAGCTAATGTAGCATGATTTACTTCAATATTCAAACTAAAATCATTCAACAGATCATGCTGTCTTAAAAAACCGATCACGGTTTCACTATCATAATCATATTGATGTTTGGATGGTTCACAAGGTTTGGGTTCAATAAAGAATTGCCCTTTGAAACCATTTTTTCTTGCATAGTCTTTTGCTGAATGTAAAAACCTGGCGAAATGTTCTTTTTCTCTTTTCATATTGGTGTTCAGCAAACTCATGTATCCTTCTCTTCCACCCCAGAACACATAATTTTCACCACCCAATGCAATGGTTGCATCCAATGCAGCTTTTACCTGTGCGGCACCGTGAGCCAATACATGGAAATCAGGATTGGTAGCGGCGCCATTCATATATCGCCTGTTGGAAAAAAGATTAGCCGTTCCCCATAACAATTTTACACCACTGGCTTTTTGTTTTTCTCCAAGATAAGAGGTTATTGCCTGTAATCTTTTGTCATTTTCATTTACATCATTGGTATAGTCCACCGCATCTACATCATGAAAACAATAGTAAGGCAAACCCAATTTAGTAATGAATTCAAATGCTGCATCTGCTTTATCCTTCGCCCTTTCTACTGCATCGGCTTTTTCATTCCAGGAAAATAAATGCGTAGGTTCACCAAAAGGATCAGCACCATTGCCGCAGAATGAATGCCAGTAGGCGCACGCAAACCGCAAATATTCTTTCATTGTTTTTCCACCCACTACTTTATTCTCATCATACCAGCGAAATGCTAAAGGATTATCTGAATCTCTTCCTTCATACTTGATTTGAGAAATTCCTTTAAAATATTCCCTCTGCCCGATTGTAATTGCCATTTTCTTTATTGTTAAAGATTAATAATTAAGATAAATTAAATGAGAAAGCTTTTGTTTGATTTATTTTATGTAACTGATCATTCAGTCTTTCTTTCCATTGTTCGTATAATTCGTCATATTGTTTAGCAGCAGTTGGCTCAACGATACCAACAGGCTTCCTGTTTTGCGAGGCTGTCTCTGCATTTTTATAAATACCGGCGCCAATTCCAGCTCCAATGGCAGCACCAAAACTTCCATCGCCTTCATAGAATTCGACAGCTACATTGTTGACGTTGGCAAAAGATTGCGAGAATACATCGCTAAGAAAGAGGTTGGCTTTTCCTGCCCTGACAACCGTAGGATTAATTCCATTTTCCCGCATTATATCCAAACCATAACGGAATGAAAAAGCAATACCCTCCTGAACTGCACGAACCATGTGAGCAATGCCATGAATATTAAAATCAATGCCATGAAAATGGCCTCCAATGATCTGGTTATTGAGCATACGTTCTGCTCCATTGCCAAACGGTAAGGCAGTTAACCCTTCTGATCCGATGGGTATTTTTGATGCTGCTTCATTCAACCCGGAATAAGTGTGATTGCCCCCGGCAATATTTTTCATCCAGCGATTAAATATGCCCGTTCCATTTATACACAATAAAACACCGATCCTTTTTTTATTGATCTCATGATTAACATGGGCAAAACTGTTGAT
>JAICGN010000269.1 GCA_025923075.1 Chitinophagaceae bacterium | reverse complement strand
TTGGCCAGTATATTTCTGCAGATCATCCAACAGTTCGTAATTATCATTTGTATTTTCATCAGCCGGCAGATATTCTATTTACAGAAAATGAAACCAACCTCAAAAAATTATACGGCATACCTAACCCGCATCCTTATGTTAAGGATGCTTTTCATGAAGTGATCGTGAATGGTAAAACCAATTTGTTACAAGGTAAGACGGCTGGTACCAAAGCAGCTATTGTTTACAGGTTAAAACTAAAGGGTTTTGATAAAGAAGAGATTTGTCTTCGGCTATCTCATACTCAAATTACAGGGCCACCACTGGAGGATCCCGCAAAAATTTTTGACCAGCGCATCCAGGAAACAAATGAATTTGGTAGATGCCTGGCGCCGGTTAATGCAGATCCGGACCTGGCTTATATTATGCGACAGGCAATGTCCGGACTTTTTTGGAGCAAACAATTTTATTATTATGAAATTGATGAATGGCTTACCGGTGATAAGGGATGTCCGCCTCCTCCTCCCGAAAGATTTTTGGGGCGCAATAATGACTGGAGGTTTCTTTCTAACCGGGATATAATTTTTATGCCTGATACATGGGAATATCCATGGTATGCTGCGTGGGATCTTGCATTCCATTGCATTCCTGCTGCATTTGCTGATCCGGGATTTGCCAAACATCAAATGATATTACTGTTGAGAGAATGGTATATGAATCCGATGGGGCAGTTGCCTGCATACGAATGGAATTTTTCGGATGTCAATCCTCCCGTGCATGCTTGGGCCAGCCTGAACATTTACAGGATAGAAAAAACAGTGCATGGAAGAGCAGATGTTGATTTTCTGAAAAGGGTATTTCAAAAACTGCTGATCAATTTTACATGGTGGGTTAACCGAAAAGACAAGGACGGAAACAACATCTTTGGAGGCGGATTCCTTGGGTTGGACAATATCGGGGTGATCAACCGAAACGAGATACCGGAAGGTTATACGTTGGAGCAGGTTGATGGCACCAGCTGGATGGCGATGTATGCACTGAATATGATGGATATTGCGCTTGAGATTGCTAAAATAGATCGCACTTTTGAAGACGTAGCAACAAAATTCTACGAGCACTTCGTTCACATCTCGGCTTCTTTGAACGAAAACCATCTCTGGCACAAGGAAGATGAATTTTTTGAAGATCCACTCGTCAATCCACCACAAACATTGTTTCCGATCCAGGTCAGATCGATTGTTGGGCTTACGGTGCTGTTTGGCGTATCTGTTATAACTGGCGAAACCATGTCATCTCTCAAGGATTTTGAAAGAAGAACCGAGTGGTTCAAAGAGGATCGTAAAAAGAAAAAACGCTACCTGCCGAATGAAGAAAGAAAAGAAGATAAGGCGGTGCTGCTATCTCTTGTTAATAAGGAAAAACTCGAAAAGATACTGAGGACAATGCTGGACGAAAATGAATTCCTGGCTCCCGGAGGCATCCGGGCTTTATCAAAATATCACAAGAAACATCCAAGGCATTATTCACATGCGGGTAAAAGTTATGATATCAGCTATGACCCTGCAGAATCCACCACAGATATGTTCGGAGGCAATTCCAACTGGAGAGGCCCGGTCTGGTTACCGATCAATTATCTTCTGATCAAAGCGTTGAAAAAGTATCACCAGTTTTATGGTGATACTTTTAAAATGGAATACCCAACAGGCGCTGGCAACTGGCTCAATCTTGGTGAGATTTCACACGAACTTGCCAAACGAGTCATCAGCATTTTCAGGAGAGACGCAATGGGTAAGCGGCCGGTGCACAATGATCATGCTGAGTTCTATAGTCGTCCCGAAAACAGGGAGCTGATATTATTTTATGAATATTTCCATGGTGACAATTCAAGAGGAATAGGTGCTTCTCATCAAACGGGATGGACAGCATTGGTGGCAGAGCTCATCAACGAAGACGCATGGGAATGGGTATAGTGTGACAATATTCAAGAACTATACCGTTCTGAGAACGGTATTAATTTGGATTCCTGCCCTATTTATAGTTTCACTTTATTTTAAAACCCGTTAGATGTAACCTGTAGTGTACAATACTCAACGTGTGTCCTATCATTGTTTTTAAAACTATTAGATCCATTCCGGAGTTTTGTAATCTGCACTCAAAGGAAGAACATGAACTCTTTTATAATTTGTAATAGAAGAAAAACCTTACTTTTAATTA
>JAICGN010000268.1 GCA_025923075.1 Chitinophagaceae bacterium | reverse complement strand
TTTTGCAAAGGCAAAAGAAGCAGAAAAGAAGTATAATGAGAAGAAAGAAGAAAAACCGAATTAATAATCAAATCATATTCCCTTTGAACTATTGCTCCCTCCCGTCGAGGGAGTTTTTATTTTCCTTAACGAATCGGTCTAAGTATATTTACCATCCTAAAAATCAGCTCATGAATCGAAACCTTAAACCATTATTCTTTGTCGCATTTGTCCTTTTCTATGTTGTTTCTATTGGTCAATACAAACTGACCGATCCGTTGCCCCGCGATCCCAATGTAAAGATTGGCAAACTGGCGAACGGGCTTACGTATTATATCCGCAAAAATGTAAAGCCTGAAAAAAAACTGGAACTAAGGCTTGCTGTAAATACAGGTTCTGTACTTGAAAATGACAATCAGCGTGGGCTGGCGCATTTTATGGAGCACATGGGCTTTAATGGCTCAAAGAATTTTCCCAAGAATGAACTCGTGGATTATTTGCAAAAAACAGGCGTTGAATTTGGCGCTGACCTGAATGCGTACACAAGCTTTGATGAAACGGTTTATATTTTGCCAATACCGACCGATGATCCAACTGTTGTTGAAAAAGGATTTACTGTGCTGGAAGATTGGGCTTTTAATAACCTGTTTGATAAAAATGAGATCGAAAAGGAACGTGGTGTTGTGCTCGAAGAATCGAGACTGAGTAAAGGCTCGTTTGAACGAATGAGCCGTCAATATTTTCCAAGATTATTCAATGGTTCAAAATATGCAGAACGCTTACCGATCGGAACAGATGATGTTTTAAAAAATTTCAAACACGAAACGCTTAGGAGTTTTTATAAAACATGGTATCGCCCAAATCTAATGGCAGTGATCGTAGTTGGTGATATAGATCCTGCAGAAGCAGAAAAAAAGATCAAGGCTCATTTCTCAAAATTTACCAATCCTCCTAACGCAACAGCACGGCCGGCGATTATTCCCATAAAACAAAGAACTACCCCCGATGCCATGGTAGTGACAGATGACGAAGCCACCAATACTTTTTTGCAGATCTTCAATTTTGTAAAGCCCGCAAAAAAAATAAAAACATGGGCCGATTATCGTGAAAGCACTATAGAAGGATTAGTAAGCTCTCTGATCAATCAGCGGTTGACTGAACTTACCCAAAGTGCAAACCCTCCTTTTGTTTTTGCCAATACAGGTTTCCAGCCTTTTCTTCGTGGCTATCACTCTTTTACTTCTTTTGCCGTATTAGGTGAAGCTCCAGTCCAGGATGCCATTGATGCGCTGCTTACTGAAACTAACCGCGCAAAACAATTTGGATTTTTACAAACAGAACTCGATCGTGCAAAAGCAAGTTTATTGAATACAGCAGAAAAATCCTTTAATGAAAAAGACAAATCAGAATCAGCAGCTATTGTTCAGCAATACTTAAATAATTTCCTCCAGGAAAATCCTATCCCCGGTGTAGAACACCGATATAAATTTTTGCAACAGGTTCTACCAACCATCACGTTGCAGGAAATAAACGCATTGGCTAAGAAAATGCCTTCAACCGCAAATGCATTTACGTTAGTGCAGGCGCCCACCAGGATGAAGGATAAATTGCCAAGCGATGCTGACTTGCTGAAAGCCGTTGTCGCTGCAAATAAAAAGTCCGTAACAGCTTATGAAGAAAAAGCAGTTGCTTCATCATTGCTTGATAAAGATCCGGCACCGGGAAAAATAACAGCCGAAACAAAAAATGAAAAACTGGGTACAACTGATCTTACTTTAAGCAATGGCATTACAGTGAGTATAAAACCCACTACGCTTAAGAATGACGAGATCCAGATGGATGCATGGCGCTGGGGCGGTTTTCACAAGTTTGATCTTGGTGATAAAGAAAATGCACAATACGCTGCAGTGATTGTTGGACATATGGGAGTAAAGGATATGTCACCTACAGATATTAAAAAATTCCTTGCAGGCAAAACGGTTTCAGTTTTTCCTTATATCAACCAACACGAAGAAGGCATTGAAGGCCGAAGCAGTGTAAAGGATTTTGAAACCTTTCTGCAGGTGATGTATTTGTATTATACGCAACCAAGAAAGGATGAAGGATTATTCAAATCCTTTGTTACGAAAAATAAAGCGGCGCTTCAGTTTGTAAGACAAAATCCTCAAACATGGTTCCAGGACAGTCTTGCCCGGATCGCCTATAATAATAATCCA
>JAICGN010000267.1 GCA_025923075.1 Chitinophagaceae bacterium | reverse complement strand
TTACGTTGAAATGGCTTTGAAAGCCGGTAAACCTGTTTATGTTGAAAAGCCGGTCACTGTAAATTCTGCATCGGTGGAAAGAATGATAGAAATGGAAAGAAGGCATGACGGGAAGGTAAGTGTTGCCCATTACAGACGAGGGTTACCGTTATTTAATAAAATAAAGCAATTGGTGAATGATAGAGCAATTGGAAAAGTAAAATTGATCTTGTTAAGAACGTTGCAACCGCCGTCAAATAAGATCATTGCGCAGACAGATGATAATTGGCGCATTAATCCGGAAATATCAGGCGGAGGTCTATTTCATGATCTGGCACCGCATCAGTTGGATATTATGTCCTGGATATTTGGTCCGCCGCAACAGATACATGTGCAGGCTGCTAACCAGGGGAAATTGTATAATGCGCCTGACCTTACAATGGTTCAGCTTGCATTTGCCAACGATGTTTATTTTAATGGTGTGTGGGATTTTAATGTGGCGGAAACAGCTACTGCGGATGCATGCGAGATCATAGGTGATAAGGGAAGCATTCATTTTAGTTTTTTCCGGGTCAGTAAAATTGAATTAATCACGGATATGGGCACTGCGATATTCGAAATGGAATACCCTATTAATATTCAACAACCACATATCAATAATGTAGTAAAATTTTTTCGTGGCGAAGGTGCTAATCCCTGTACATTGGAGGCCGCATTGGTAACCATGCGGGTAATGGATAAAGCGGTTCAATAATTTTATAAAAGATCATTTAAGAAAATGCTCCAGCAGCTTTAGTTATATTTTCAGTAGATTCTCTCAGGCAACTAAAAACCATTTTGTAAAATTCCGGATGTGACTGCCAGGTTTTCCCTGTAACAATTTTTCCATCTTTCACTGCCTCATCAGGTGTGACATAATGACCCCCGCAGGCTTCCACTTCAAACTTTACATGTTCATAACAAGCGACATTTTTTTTATCTACTACTCCGGCAGTTACTAATATCTGTACACCATGACAAATAGCGAAAATATATTTATTGTTCTTGTGAAATTCCTTTATGATCTTAATTACTCTTGGGTCGTTGCGCAGATACTCCGGCGCCCTGCCACCCGGTATTAACACGGCTGCATATTCTGAGGGATCCACTTCATCAAATGAAATATCTGATTGAATGATATAGCCCATTCTTTCTACATAAGTATCCCATCCCGGTTCGAAATCATGCATTACGAGGTTCATTCTTTTTACAGAAGGTGCGGCAATCACCGGGATATAATCTTCCTCTCTTAAACGGTGTGATGCATAAAGAATCTCAAAACTCTCACCGGCATCGCCAGTGATGATAAGAATCTTCTTTCCTGCTTCCATAAAAAAGTATTTATAAGTTTAAAAGTAATAAGAACTTTTTTAAGTTATTCTTAAATACGCCTTAGCAAATCTTTTTCCCATGATCCTTTGTCCTTTTGAATTAAAATGCAGATGATCACCTTTGTCTTTTAAGTCTTTTGTTGGAACAACACCGCTGTTTTTATCTTCGGCCGCATATTCCTGGATTGCTTTATTTATCAAATTAAAGTTTGCCGGATTATCTGAGAAAGAACCAAGTTCTCCAAGTAAAACAGGTAATTCACTGTTCCCAACCGCTGTTCTGAATCTTGAAACTAATAAACCAAGTCTTTGTTTATATAAAGGAATATCATTTTCGTTGGCGTCACTTTCTCCCTGGTGCCAGAGAATGCCTTTAATAACTCCATTTTGTTTGGCACTTTCAACTTTGGCTAAAAAATTTGAAAACAGTTTTACACTGCGATAAACTGAATCACCCAGCCACTGCCTTATCGAACTCCCGCCGACAGCAGTTGGAATAATTAGTATTGAAACAGTATCGGGAATTTTTTTGATCAGTTTTTTTGCAAAGGAAACTCCACAATCAAGACCTGTTCTTTCGGGTTCATAAAAATGGAGTGGCTCTTTCGCTATAATTATTTGTCCGTCTTTATTAATTGATAAAATTCTTCTATTAGGAACTGTGTCCTTCGGTTCAACGATACCGCGACCAGCCATGTTCGACTGACCCGCCATGATGAACACCCAAACATTTTGTTTGTTTATGCTGTTTGACATGGCTTCGATTTGTTTAGGGAAATAGGTCGTTCTTTCGACTACAGTCTTATGACTGCAGGAGATCAAGAAAATACCTGCCAGTGGCATAACATTGCCGGTTATTTTAAGTAATTCGAATCTCACAATGACAGGTTAACCTTTTTGCC
>JAICGN010000266.1 GCA_025923075.1 Chitinophagaceae bacterium | reverse complement strand
GGCAGTAGAACCAAATTCGCTGATGCGATGGGTATGATAAGAATTGCAGTGAGGACATTGAACCGCCTCATGCGGAGCAAAAAGATCGTTATTGCAAACCTGTTGCTTGGGATTAGGTGGAGCTATACCGTATTCTTTTAATTTTCGTTTACCTTCTTCGCTCATCCAGTCGGTGGTCCAGGCAGGAGAAAGCACTGTAGTGATCTTTACATTTTTAAAACCATTTTCAAGTAGTGCCATCCGTATATTCATAGCGATCATATCCATGGCCGGGCAACCGGAATAAGTAGGGGTAATGACCACTTCTATCTCATTATTGTTTAGCAGTACATTTCTTACAATTCCAAGATCAAGAACTGTTAGAACGGGAACTTCAGGATCCGGTATATCTTTTAAAATTTTCCAGATGGCATCAACTGATATGTTTTTTTCTGTTACCATGTTGCCGTTGGATGAGCTCTTGCTATTGATTGTAGTTCTTTTAAAATATCATCCAGATGCTCGCTATGCTTTCCTTCTTTACCACCTGTATATGCTAGTGACGTAAAAGGAACAGTTAAAGTGGCTTCATCGAAAACTACTTTTATTTTTTGTAACCAGTTTTCTTTTAATAAAATAACATCCGGGCCAATTCCTTTGTTCAACATTTGCAATTCATATGCTGCTGGAAAAAACATTTCGTCTGTATAATTCCAAAGTAAATCAATAGCTTTCATCATACGGTCCTGACTTTCTCCCGTACCATCGCCAAGGCGTATCACCCATTCACTGCTCCAACGCAGATGATAAGTAATTTCTTTTAAAGATTTGACTGCAATAGCGGCTATCTGTTCGTCTCTACTTTCTTTTAGTTTTTCAAATAGTAGATACTGGTAAGTACTAAAGAAAAATTGCCGGAGAATGGTTAGAGCCCAATCACCTTTTGGTAATTCTACAAGCAAAATATTTTTAAATTCCTTACTGTCCCGGAAATAAGCGAAGCCGTCTTCTGTAGAATTATCTCCTTTTAGTAAAGCAGCACATTGATAAAAATTTCTTGCCTGCCCGATAAGGTCGAGAGATAAATTAGAGATAGCGATATCCTGTTCCAATATTGGCCCATGTCCGCACCATTCACTGTTTCTATGACCCAGTATTAAAGCGTTATCGGCAAGATGAAGGGTATAGTTGATCAGTTGATCAGTTGATAGGTTGCCAGGTCGTGAAAGGTCCATTATCATAAATTTTTTCTCAAATAAGTTATATAGCCATTTAATAAGCGTTCTATTTCATTAATCATTATTTTGAAATAAATCAATTTTTCTTCATCAATAAACTTGCAGTCGAAGGCATCAATAAGATGATTTAATGATTCACTCAAAGATCCTCTGGCTATAATACAAAAATGAAGCTGATCTTTAAATGTATATCTCCCATGCCCTTCTGCTATTGTAGCTGTTATCCTCTTGATGCACGTATAATTTGGTCAATTAGCCTGAATTTCTCTTCTGCAGGGAAGGAGTTAGTTAATTCTTTTATTTCATTCTTAAAACCTCTTGCTTTCTTCCACACTTCCAATTCTGTAAAACTTCGATATGATTTGTCATTCATACCCGCTGTATTTTAACTTATCAACCAATCAACTTATCAACTGCTCATCTACATATGTCCTACCTCATCAGGCAGATCATAAAATGTAGGATGACGGTATACTTTATCATTAGCCGGTTCATACAACTGTTCCGCTTCATCGGGATTGCTGGCATGAATGTATTTGCTTTCTACCGCCCAGGTGCTGATGCCTTCCATTCTGCGGGTATAAACGTCTCTTGCATTTTCTATCGCCATTTGAGCGTCAGCAGCATGAAGGCTGCCTGCATGTTTATGATCGAGACCCTGTTTACTGCGGATAAATATTTCCCATAAAGGCCAATCGTTCGGTTTACTTGTGTTTTCGACAATCCCCGCTCCTGATTTGTCTTCCGGAATATCTCCGTAATAAAATTTTTGAATGGCAATATTCATTTGAGCGTATTTAATTTAAAAAAAAATGTCTCTTTGCAAAGGTCTTGAATTTATTTCAGAACAATGGGTTGATTTCATTGCGATTAACCAGTTGCGGATCTGCAGAAATATCAACCCTGTGTACCCGAATTGGGTATATGCATGAATTTAATTTTACAATAACTTACATTTACTATGGAATTAAAATTTACTCTATTGGATCTGTAGCCTGTGATCCTGTTCCCGGTTTGGCCTCTGCTTTTTTAATTTTTTAATTGCTTGAATTATGAGAAAACTTCAAAAGAATTCATGCCTTGTTTTTTTGTTTCTTTTAATGACGCTGCTATCATGCAAACAAAACAACAACAACCCACTTGCTGAAGACATAAAAGCAAT
>JAICGN010000265.1 GCA_025923075.1 Chitinophagaceae bacterium | reverse complement strand
GTCAAATGCATTATTGTAAATAGTAGCAGACTTTCCGGAGGAAGCCAGGGAACGGGTATATTCATCTTTTAAAGAATCCAGCTTTGCAAGTTCCCCGTCAATAAATGAAATTTTATCGATAAAACTTCGACGTTGCTCCTCTTTAAATTTTTTAAGGTAAGGACTGTTATTGAGATAATTAATAATACCTGTTTGCAAGCTGTCAGCTGACGTATTGTTTGCTAATGCCAGTATTATCTTAAATGGCTGCCTGGTTTTTGTAGACGTATCCAGTCGTAACGCCCCGTTATTTATATTTTTTGCATCTATAAATAAAATACTTCCAGCAACCTGGGGGGAAACCTTTAATTCACGAGCCAATCTTTCTGCCGATTCCGGTGTCGTAAGTTTATCTAACTGATCGAGCATTTCAGCATAGGTCTTTTTGGTAAGCTCGTTAAATACAACAACCATTGAAACCTTATAATATGACGGTTTTTTGGCGTAATAAATGTACCCGGCTAGAAGTCCCAAAACAAGCCCCGTCAGCATAAGAAATTTCCATTTCCGGGCGACAAAAAATACAAATGAAATGGCTCCAAAAAAAAGAATCAGTATTTCTTTTATGATAGCTTTTAAACCTGGTATCGCAATCTTATCCTCCCGGTTAATATCCTGATCTGCCATAAATAAAGGAAATATCTTTTGAAATGAATTATATACCCGTGATTTACAAATTCTGCGCTGCAATATTAAACAAATATATTCACACCCATTAATTGAACCGGAAACAAGCTGAAGCGATAAATCATTTTACTTGATCCTAAATTTATACGTAATATGGTCACATTATTTTTTCAGATAAACATTCTACCTCATCTTTGACCATGTATTAAATCACATAATTAGTGCCGGCATTCAAATCAATATATACTGACTATATCCTTTTTCCCACACTGGTCCTATTGACTGCTTCCTTTCCTCTTCCCATAGCCTATAATAGCGTTTTCACCATCTTGCTATTTATGGTGTTTATTATTGATCTGAGAAACTTAAAAAATAACATCCGCTTATACTTTTCAAACCCCAGGAATGTTTTATTACTGGTGATGCTACTCTCGTTGATTTTGAGCATGGCCTACTCGGATGATAAGAAACTAGCAATGAAAGGGATGATAACAGCTATGCCGCTGCTGTCACTTCCTCTCGCAATGACAACAGCAAGCAAGTTATCCCTCCGGCAAATAGCTATTCTTAAAAAAGTATTTGTTTTTTCCTGTTTAATAACATCAATGATCTATTTTATTCAGACAGGCATTCGGATCGGGCTGTTTGATGGATCCTATAAATTTCAACCGGTTTCAACTGCCTATCAATCTTCATATCTTGTCTACAATTTAACTTACCATCATCTTACTCCCAGCATCCACGCAGTTTTCTTTTCCCTCTATATTGCTTTTGCAGTTTTTATCTTACTATTCGATCTTCAATGGAAAACCCGGCTCACTAGGATTTCGCAAGGAATAATGGTCCTTTATTTCTTGATTTATTTAATCCTGTTGACATCGGCTACTATCAACTTTGCCCTTTACAGCTTTATTATTGCCTATCTGTATCTTAAATATTCATTTAAAAAACTATGGCATTATCTTTTATTTTTCGCACTTATTGCTTTCGGTGCAGCAATAACAGACTACCTATTGTTAGTTAAATACATCGGACCTGACATTGGTGATATCGTTTACCGATTTGATACGCCTTCAATAAATCAAAAAATCTTACTCTCATATGTAGCAGTGATTTTAGTCGGTGCCGCGGCAATAATTATCAAGCTCACAATCAGGAAAAATTATAAACTGGTGCTTGGCTGTTCATTGTTGATCGCTGCATTGGTGGGGTTGATTTATTTGACAAAGGCAACAAATAACAGGAACAGCGGCGACGCAAAATTGAATAATATTAGTGTCAGGGCCAATTATAGCGCAGAAGCTCTGCGGATAATTAAAAAACATCCCGTTTTTGGTGTGGGTATAGGAGATAAAAAATATAAGCTGATTGAACGGAATTTGGAGCTTGGCGATCAGCGATACCTTGAATTCGGAGCAGACTCAAAACCTGAAGGCGTTTTTAATGCCCATAACCAATTTCTCGATTTCTGGATTGCTGCAGGCATTGTACCGGTTCTTTGCCTGCTATTTTTTTTTATAAATGAATTTTCAAAAGCGCTGCGTTACCGGCACATTCTTTACCTGGGACTGCTTTATTGTTTTTGTCTTTTTTGTTTTACGGATATGCCAATGATGGTACAAAGGGGAGTAGTATTCTTCCTGTTCTTTATTTGTCTGTTTGAGATTGAGATAAAACAGAATATCAAATAAAAACCGCACCTCTTCAAGGCGGCTCCTGAATACGGTGAGGGAGGGAT
>JAICGN010000264.1 GCA_025923075.1 Chitinophagaceae bacterium | reverse complement strand
TTAACTCACAATTCCTTCTCCATTTCAAAATGCGGAATCGTGATCTCAATGAATTCAGGACCGGTGATCTTATACCCCATTTTTTCAAAAAAAGGAACCGTAGGTTTCCTCGCATGCATGCTCATGATCTTATAGCCGTGGTCCCTCGCTAAGTTTTCTGCAAATTGTATTAAAGCTCTTCCAATTCCTTTTCCCTGTAAATTATTCAACACAGCCATTTGTCTTAGCCGTGCTTTCTTTGGATCCATTTCCACGATCATACAACAGCCAAGCATTGATTCATCTTCAAAAGCACCAATAAACAAATTATCTTTTTCTTTTTCAATTTCGTCCGGCGAAAAAGTGAGGCCAAGTGGTTTACGTAAAATTTCTTCCCGCATCTTTATCATTTGCTGGTATTCAGGCGTGCCAAAATCGATTATTTTCAGAGCCATAGTTGGTTTTGCTTAATATCAATGCAGGATTTCAATTTACAACTTATATTGATACTATCAACTGTTGGCAATTACATTTTCTGGTAAAACATTTGGACTAACCGTTAATAGTCAGCGGGTTTTGGAGGTCAAGAAAAAAATGGCTCAAATGCGGTAGTTAATTCAAATATTCTATTTTTGCAGCCATATTTAACTAAACTATCTCATCATGTCAGACATTGCATCAAGAGTAAAGAAAATCATTGTAGACAAATTAGGTGTTGATGAAGCAGAAGTAACCAACGAAGCTTCTTTCACTAATGATTTGGGTGCCGACTCGCTGGACACCGTAGAACTGATTATGGAATTCGAAAAGGAATTCAATATCTCCATTCCTGATGAGCAGGCAGAAACCATTACAACTGTTGGCCAGGCAATTGCTTACCTGGACGAAAACGCAAAGTAATTACTGTCCCGATCTGATCGGGATGGAATGGAATAAATTTATCCGCCTTCTGCTGGTATCGGGGAAGGCGGTTTTACTTATACCTTACAGCTGCTTAACTTTAATAAAATTACAGCTGGTCATTTATGGAATTGAAAAGAGTAGTAGTAACAGGATTAGGAGCAATAACACCCATTGGAAATACTATTGATGAATATTGGAACAGTTTGATCAATGGTGTTTCCGGCGCGGCTATGATAACGCTGTTCGATGCTTCGAAATTCAAAACTAAATTTGGCTGCGAGGTAAAAGGTTTTGACCCAACTGACTTTCTGGAAAAAAAAGAAGCCCGGAAAATTGATCGGTTTACTCAAATAGCCTTGGTAGCCAGCGATCAGGCGGTGAAGGATGCCGGCATTGAAAAAGATAATGTCAATACTGACAGGGTGGGTGTTGTTTTTGCAAGCGGTATTGGAGGTATATCCACATTCCAGGAGGAGGTGATCAATTTCGCCAAAGGAGACGGCACGCCTCGGTTTAATCCTTTCTTCATTCCTAAAATGATCCTTGACATTGCTGCGGGACAGATCTCAATGCGACATGGTTTCCGGGGACCAAATTTTGCAGTGGTGAGTGCTTGTGCCTCTTCCACCAATGCAATGATGGAGTCATTTAATCTTCTCCGTTTGGGATTAGCCGATGTTATTTTGACTGGTGGTGCCGAAAGTGTGATCATCGAAGCCGGTGTCGGCGGATTTAATGCCATGAAGGCATTGAGTGAAAGAAACGATGATCCACAAACTGCAAGCCGACCCTATGATAAAGATCGTGATGGATTCGTAATAGGTGAAGGTGCTGGTCTAATCGTGTTGGAAGAATTGGAACATGCTAAGGCAAGGGGTGCAAATATCTATTGTGAATTGATTGGTTGTGGCGCCACGGCAGATGCACATCACATCACGGCTCCGCATCCTGAAGGATTGGGTGCAAAAAATGTGATGACTGCTGCACTAACCGATGCCCGAATGAAACCAGAAGATATTGACTACATTAACACACACGGTACTTCTACGCCTCTGGGTGATGTCGCTGAAGTAAAAGCGATCGTAGATGTATTTGGTGAGCATGCATATAAATTAAATATAAGCTCTACAAAATCAATGACAGGCCATTGTCTTGGCGCAGCCGGCGTTATTGAAGCGATTGCTTGTATTAAAAGTGTCGTGCATGATATTGTGCCTCCAACGATCAATCATTTTACTGATGATCCGGAATTGGATCCCCGCCTGAATTTTACTTTTCAGAAGGCACAACAACGTACCGTAAGGGCTGCTTTAAGTAATACGTTTGGGTTTGGCGGTCACAATGCATGTGTGATCGTGAAGAAATTTAAGTAGAAAATCTCCTTTTTTGAAGTTCCAAAAAACAAATCACAAATTCGAACGGCCGATATCCGGCATTTTTGAATTTTAATTTGACTTTTGTTTTTTATTTGGAGTTTGATATTTGTAATTTGTAATTTAAAATTCTTACCTGAATTTTTCGTAGCTTTTGACCGTGGATTTCT
>JAICGN010000263.1 GCA_025923075.1 Chitinophagaceae bacterium | reverse complement strand
TTGAGGGTGACAAATCAAAACCGCTACATAAAAAAATTGAGGTCATTAGAACCCCAGATATAGGAGCCCCAATGGCAGAAGCGAAGTTAATAGCGGAAGATATTGACAGAGATCTAGCATTAATTGAAATAATTAATCCTGTCAATTTATCAATTGTTACTCTTTATACTTCGATAATTGAACGGGGAATGACTTGCGGTATATTAGGTTTTCCATTAGCATCTGTAGCCGTTGTCAATAATCAAATTGCCTTCAATCTCGTCGAAAGATTTCAAGGTGCTTATATCTCAGCATTTCAAAAATTCTCTCTGCCTAATAATGTCTCTTTAGACTTTTATGAAACTGATTCAGTTGTTTACGCTGGTTCAAGTGGTTGCCCTGGATTTACAATTGAAGAAAGAGTTTTCGGAATGGTGATAGGAACTGCATCTGAAGATAACACAACTAATAACTCATCCAGACTCGCAATTTCTCGTTGGGTTCCTTCATTAGACATTATTGCCTTCGCAAACTCCAACGGAATAAAGAAGATAAACGTCGCATAACATAGCATTATGCCGTTGTTGGTGTTCAATAAACTGACTCTTTCATGATGGAAGTTTTTTACCAACAACACGATCTTATAACATTTCCGGTTGTGGGTGAAGAGAACTAAATTAGCATGAGACTTGATACCGTTTTACACTTTCCCTGATTTTTATTGGTATCTACTCAATAATAAATTTGTAACCCCTGCCATGTACGTTAATAAATTTAATGGAGTTATCATCGCTCAATTTCTTACGTAATTTAGACACCAATACATCCACATTTCTACTGATCACAACTATACCTTCATCTTCCCAAATTTCTTTCATCAGTTTTTCCCTTTCTACGATCTGGTTCATATTTTCTGCAAATATTTTTAGCGCTTTTGTTTCTTTTTCCGAAAGTGTAATACTTTTATTCTCACTTTTAAGAACATTATTATCCGTATAAAATTTAAAGTTTCCTAATTGTATATAATCATTATTATCGGAGATTGATACGGCCTCTTCTTTTTTCCGAAACTTATCTTTCACATAAAAACCAACAAAACTCAAAGGAATAATCAACAGCAACAACAAAAAGGAATTAAACTTATTTTTCTTCAAAAGTTCAATTTCAATAACATAACAACTAACCTCCAGCGTACGACCCCTGCAAGGTGTTAAATCGCCTGTTTGGCTATTTATTTCGAATGCAAAGACAGTTTCATTTTGTTTACAATTCCTCAAATTCACTATATAATCTTTTGCCAGGGCATTTTTTTGAAATGTTCGTTGAACTAAATTGATGAGTGAATCTGAAATAAAACCAAAGTCATTTTGAAAGGAGATCTGGTATGTATGTTCATTTAATTTCTTAACCGGCAGCACCCGGGATGAAGAATCTTTAGCTGAAAGCAAAAGCTGGTGTCCTAAATCACGTAATACAACTTCTAAATGCTTCTCAGGGATCTCATTCTTTTCATTGATAAATGCAACAGCAGAAATCAAAATAGCAATTATCATGATTGAAGATCCGAACAGAATAAATGGCTTCATGTTTGTAAAAATAATCTATTAAACCTCAGTTTTCGGTGGTTTTACAAACGTTTTACGTCTCATTTACACTTCTTTACTATTAAAAAGCTCCAGGATACCTGACGGCCAATATATTTACTTTATTCTTTCACCAAATAAAGTATAGTCATGAAAATCTTTAGCCTTGCGTTTTTGCTCCTTTTTCATCCGATAGCTATCGGATTCCCCTTTGTATTTCCAATCACGGATAGTCAGCAAAAACTAAATAAAAATAAGTCGGGGGTTGCAAATATCGTTTTTAAATCTACTGATGGCGGACAAAGCTGGCAAGACATTAGCGAAGGACTGCCCGGAGATAAGCTGGAGGGTAGTCTCTTTGTAAATGATCGTGGGTTCTATTTACGTACCGGCAATTATATATATCACAACAAACCAAACAACAAGGCGCTTTTTTGGGAGAAAGAGATTTTCCCTGACGAGCATAGCAACATCGCCCCTGGTAAATCCGGGATATTTGCATACGATTACCACCAGGGTCAGTTTAGGCAAAAAATAAACGGATCGAGTGAATGGTCGCCTATATACGAGAATTTTCAGTTGAAAGGGATACTCGACGTTTTTGAAACTGCCGGAGGCACTGTTTTCATCGTTTGCGACCGCGGCCGCGGCCTTTTTAGATCCCCTGACAATGGAAAAAACTGGAAAGAAGTTACTCGCGGCGTATGGAAAATGGTAGAGTCAAACGGAGTGCTGATGGCGAACAGCATCAATGGGATAATAAGATCCACCGATGAGGGCGAAACCTGGGAGACTGTGATCAGTGAGGGCGGTGTGGGCATCGATATAGCACCCATCGATGGTGGATTCGCTGCTATCACTTTCAATACACAGTCGGAAACCAGGAGAGTGCGAACTTCCTACGATGGTGGTAAAACCTGGCAGGCCATCGATGCCGATCTTCCACCGAGTATGAAGATTTCCTCCATTATCCAGGTGGGTGATTATTTCTTTTGTGGTCATCCCAACGGCATTTACCGATCA
>JAICGN010000262.1 GCA_025923075.1 Chitinophagaceae bacterium | reverse complement strand
TTGAATTTAAGAGTTATCAGCCAAAAAGATAAATCAGAGCATTATCTGCAGTTTGATGAACCTGCCTATCTTTCTTCTGTTGGAACTAATGTTGACTTCAATACGAATGTGCTCCGGTTCAATTATCAATCGATGATCACACCGGGTTCAGTATATGATTATAACATGGATACAAAAGCCAAAGAACTGAAAAAACAAAATGAAGTGGTTGGCGGATATGACAAAACTAATTATGTAACTGAAAGAACTTTTGCGACTGCACGGGACGGAAAACGAGTTCCTGTTTCTATCGTTTATAAAAAAGGAACGCAAAAGGATGGAAGTCATCCATTGTTACTAACAGGGTACGGTTCTTATGGCGCAACTTCCTACGCTACATTTAGCAGTAACAGGCTGAGCTTATTAAACAGGGGATTTGTCGTTGCCATTGCACATATTCGCGGCGGCCAGGAAATGGGTCGTGAATGGTACGATAATGGAAAGATGATGAATAAGAAAAATACATTTACTGACTTTATTGATTGTGCTGAATTTTTGATTTCAGAGAAATATACTTCGAAAGGACATCTGTATGCTCAAGGCGGCAGTGCCGGAGGATTGCTGATGGGTGCTATCGTCAATATGCGTCCCGATCTTTGGAACGGGATTGTTGCACAGGTTCCTTATGTTGATGTCATTACCACAATGAGTGATCCAAGCATTCCGTTGACAACGGGTGAATACCTGGAGTGGGGTAATCCTGCCAACAAGGAAGAATATTTTTATATGAAATCGTATTCACCTTATGATAATGTGGAAGCAAAGGCATATCCGAATATGTTGATCACAACCGGACTTCATGATAGCCAGGTTCAATATTTTGAGCCGGCTAAATGGGTAGCCAAATTACGGGAAATGAAAACAGACAAAAACGTCATTCTGTTAAAAACCAATATGGAAGCAGGACATGGCGGAGCGTCCGGCAGATTCCGGGCGTTGGAAGAAGTGGCGTTGATCTATGCATTCCTGTTTTCATTGGAAGGCATTACGAGTTAAAACCTGCTAAAACTTGATTATAAGGGAGGTTATACCTCCCTTTTTTATTAAATCAGGGTAGGATAGCTGCCATAAAATCCAGAATTTTACGTTTAATGAAAAACCACCGCTTTTGAGTAAAAGACGGCTGATAGTAATTTTCGCTACCCTCTTGTTTGCTGTACTGGAAAGCAGTGCCCAGTTTCCCGTTCAGGATGCCAGACCTATTTCTAATCTGCGTAAGAAAAAAATAGCCGTTGTTGCTGACACAATTCGGATTGATACGTTAAGCATTATTCCCAATACCTTTTTGATAGAAGGGTTTGCTGATTCGACGTATTTTTTCGATAATATTAATGCATTGATGCAATGGAAAATACTGCCATCAATAGATAGTATTACGATCATTTACAGAGTGTTTCCTTATAAACTTAATTCAGTTGTTCAGCGATTGAACTATGACAGCATCAGTTATAAGTTTTATGCAAAGCCATTTGAGTTTGGCCGGAATGAGCAACAACTTGCTAGAGGCCTTTTTGATTTTGGCAACCTTCAATATAACGGAAGTTTTGGCCGTGGAATTTCATTTGGTAATAGCCAGGATGCCGTGGTAAATTCTAATTTTAATCTTACGCTAAATGGCTTGTTAGGGGATAGCATTGAGATCAATGCGGCGATCACCGATAATAATTTACCAATTCAGCCTGATGGAACTACACAACAGCTGAATGAGTTTGACCAGGTCTTTCTTCAGTTTAAAAAAAGAACCTGGCAACTAAACCTTGGTGATATTGACATAAGGGAAAACAGCACTTACTTTCTCAAATTTTATAAACGGCTGCAGGGGATCTCATTTGAGACATTAAACAGGATTTCAAAGAATACTTTATCAAAAACCTTATTAAGTGGTTCAATTGCCAAAGGAAAATTTACCCGAAATATTTTCCAGGGGTTGGAAGGGAACCAGGGGCCATATCGGTTGGTGGGCGCTAATAATGAGTTCTTTTTTATCGTTCTTGCAGGCACGGAAAGGGTTTTCATCGATGGCGAGTTACTGCAGCGTGGCGAAGACCAGGATTATGTGATCAACTATAATACAGCGGAAATTACATTTACCCCTAAAAGAATGATCACCAAGGATAGTCGCATACAGGTGGAATTTGAATATGCTGACAGGAATTACCTTAACGCGAATCTTTATGCATCCCAGGAGTTTGAATTGAATAGGAAACTGAAAATGTTTGTGGGAGTTTTTAATAATAGCGATGCAAAGAATTCCCAGATCAACCAAACGCTGGATGATGATCAGAAATTATTTCTTACCAATTTGGGCGATAGTATTCAGAATGCATTTTACCCATCGGTGCTTGTAGATACGTTGTTTGATCCGGGAAAGATCTTATACGAGAAATTATATTACAACCCGGGGAGCGGCGTGGATTCATTCTATCAATATTCAACTGATCCCATGTTGGCAAGGTATAATCTTGCATTTACAGATGTAGGTGCGGGGAAGGGAAACTATATTCCCGATTTTAATGGTGCAAATGGTAAAGTATACAAGTTCGTTATGCCGGTT
>JAICGN010000261.1 GCA_025923075.1 Chitinophagaceae bacterium | reverse complement strand
TTTGAAAACCAGAACTAACAAATGTAAAGATTCCCATTCAACGTACTTATCCAAACAATACCGTCCCTTGAAGTATAAGTCCACCAAGCAGTTCGGTCTGTGAAGGCACCGACGGTGTCCTTTTGTAACTCATAATGTTTCGTGATTTTTGTTTTCGGATCATAATAATTCAGTCCCGACTCTGCTGTTCCTATCCAAATAGCTGGATCGATATCTTCGGTAATGAAAGTTATGTGGTCATTATGAGCAAACGCTTTGTTTACCGGCGGGCGACTCGGTTTTTCAGGATGCGCCGGATCGTAACGATGGCGTTGAAAAATTCCACGAACTCTATCCATCGTGTGCAAACCATCACCGGCCGTGCCTACCCAAAAGTTGCCTTTACTATCTTCAAAAATGGACCTCACTTTATTATTGATCAGGCTGAGTGGATTTTTAGGATCATGCAAGTAGGAGGTAAATGTCCCGGTCTTTTATCCATTCGGTTTAATCCACCTTCATCATCATTACCTCCATAAACGCTGCCTGTACCAATCCATAGTGTGGTCTGCTTGTCTTCATAAATGGCTACTACCGCATTGCAGCTAAGAGAGGTGGGATCGTTGGGCCGATTACGAAAATTGATAAACTTGCCCGTTTGCGCATCGAAGCGGTCCAGGCCACGTTCAGTACCTGCCCAAAGTGATCCTTCCTGATCTACCAAAAGGGCATGCACCCAATCACTACTAAGTCTTGCAGGATCTTTTGGATCATGGCGAAAATGTGTAAAAATCCCGGTAGCAGGATCAAAACGTTCAAGCCCTTGTCCAAGTGTTCCTATCCAAAGAATTCCTGATGAATCAACACAGATCGCTTCCAGGGCATTAGTCGCAAGAGAATTAGTATCGTCCGGGTTATTGGTATAAGAAGTCATCTGGTACCCATCGTATTTGAAAAGCCCTTTCTTTGTCGCAAACCACATGAATCCCTGTGCATCCTGGGTAATGCCGCTAACATGCGAAAATACTTTTCCTTCGAGTGAAAAAACTTTATTAAAGAATATTTCCTGGGTGATGGCAGGGCAAATGTCGATGAGCAGGGCGGCCAAAAGAAGAAGGTAGAATGGAGATTTTGGTTTCATCAAATAATCTGTTTAATGTATTCTCTTATTTAAAAGGAAATCCGTAATCTGTTCATTATGTTTTTGCGCCACTAAGTAAAAGATAAGGCTAATTATTCTCTAATCTCATCTTTTTCAAAAAGGCGGCGTATCGCTGATCACTCTCCAGGTTTTTCAAAAGTGGATCACCTTTCAGATAAGTGAGTCTTGACTCTTTGGCTATATAAGACTTTTCCAAATACTGAAAGGCTTTGTCCTTATCGTTTCGAATGGCATAAATTTCTGCAATCTGATACATATTGTCTTTTGATAACCTGGCGATATAGTCGTTAAGCAGATCATCAACTTCTTTTTTGCGACCCATAGCATTGTACGTCAGTATCAGGCCATAAATTCTCCAGGCCTCATCTGCTTCCTGGGTCATCTCTGTCATCGCCAATTCAGGTTTTCCCTGCAACAGATAAACTTTGCCCAGGAATATATGTGCGCGGGGAAACTGTGGATTCAGTTCCAAAGCTTTCTTGTAGGAAGCAACAGCTTCATCAAGATGACCGGTATGATACAAAAGTTGGCCAAAATTAAAGAAGGTTGCAGGTTTTATTGGGTCAAAGGTTATTGATTTTTTGGTAAGCTGTATTGCTTCATCAAATCGGCCAATGCACCGGTACAAAAATCCTTTACTTCTCAAAGCGTCAGCATTTCCCGGCTCAAGAACAAGTACCTTTTCATATTCTTCTTCAGCCCCGGCCCAATCAAAATCCCACATTTTTACCAGGCCTAATACATAATGTCCTGCTGCGAGCCTATCGTCCAGGTCAATAGATTTATTGGCGGCTATTCTCGCTTTTTGCAGTCCCTCTTTCCTGTCAAGATGGTCCCAGGTCAAATGGAGAATATAGCAATGTCCAACAGCAGCCCAAAGGCGGGAGTTCGTTGAGTCAATAGCCAGTGCTTCTAAATAAATATCAAGAGCCTTAGCAAGATTTTCTTTATCTCTTTTTTCAAGAAAATAGTTCCCTTGAAGCATCAAATTATAAGCAGCTGTATTAGATGGTGAAGAAGCCATGGTGTCAGGTTTCGTAAGGAGTTTTAGTTTTAATTCCTTCACCACCGCGCTGGCTATCTCATCTTGAAGTTTAAAGATACCTTCTAAGTCGCGGTCATATTTGTCACTCCATAAATGAGACCCATCGGCTGTTTTTATCAATTGGGCAGTAACACGGATCTTGTTGCCTTCCTTCTGCACACTTCCCTCTAATATGTTGGCTACGCCCAGCTTCTCACCGATAGTGCGTAAATCCTCATTTTTGCCTTTGAAAGAAAATGAAGAGGTGCGACCTATAACTTTTAGTTCAGGTATTTTGGAAAGAAGGTTCAGCAGTTCCTCACTTAGTCCATCTGAGAAATATTCCTGGTCTTTACCTGCACTCATATCAACAAAAGGAAGTACGGCAATTGATTTGTCAATTAATTCAGCGTTGTCTTTTTTGGCAAAGAAATTTGTATAAATAAAAAAAGCAGCCAGAACTATCGTGACGAATGATAGAGCGAGGATTACATTACGTTTGAGTTAATTCTTTTTTTTGTGTTTGCGTTGGATCTT
>JAICGN010000260.1 GCA_025923075.1 Chitinophagaceae bacterium | reverse complement strand
TCTTTATCGCTGAAAGTTTCCGCAACTATTGGCACTGTATCAGGGGAATTGATCACGGGGCAACAAAGCAAATGTATTATGGTATTAGCACATGGTGCTGGTGCCGGCATGCATCATTCGTTTATGCACACGTTGGCTCAATCGGCGGCGGAGGAGGGCATCGGTACGTTGCGTTTCAATTTTCCATTCACAGAAAATAAAAAAGGAAGACCAGATACCCCTGCAGTTGCACACCAAACGATCGAGGCGGCAATTTTAAAGGCACAAAGATTATTTCCAAAACTTCCTCTTTTTGTCGCGGGAAAATCTTTTGGCGGAAGAATGACGTCTCAATATATGGCAGCGAAACCCAACGATGCAGTAAAGGGGATCATCTTTTATGGGTTTCCTTTACATGCTCCGGGTAAACCTTCAATTGAAAGAGCAGAGCATCTAAAAGATGTAAGGGCACCAATGCTTTTTTTACAGGGATCACGGGATGAATTCGCCACCTGGAAACTGATCGCAAAAGTATGTTCCTCGCTTCCGCTTGCCGAACTGATTAAAATAGAAGGAGCCAATCATGGTTTTAAAGCTGGTAAGCAGGATGTTATTAAGCAGCTCACAAGACTTACAAATGAATGGATTGAAAAAATAATTTCTAAATAAAATTTTATGGAACAAGATCATACAATCGTTCTCTCCATATATAATGATATAGTGGAAGCTAATATAGCCCAGGAAAAATTAAAGGCAAACGGTATAGATTCTTTCCTTGAAGATGAAAACGTGATGGGATTAAATCCTTTGGGTGGAATAGAGCTGAAGATATTTTCCAAGGACAAAGAAGCAGCCGAAAAAATTTTAGCCAACTAGGAGTGTGCTGCTATCGTCGTTGCCGATCAATAAAGGGAAAGGGATGTAAAAACATCCCTTGCATGCACATGAGAACCACTGTTCTCATTTATGTCTGTCTATACTTCTTCTGCCGAAGTAAAGCTTAACATGAGCAAAAAATCATTGTAACAACTGCGATGGAAATGGAAATAATGATCTGTTTCATAATAGATTTGTTTTTATGTGACGTTTAGATGATAAAAAGGATCTTGCTAAAGCTTAATGATAACCCTGGCAAAGCCTTTCACAAGAGTAGTTCATAAATGAAAATACCAGCAGCGGGTGTCAATAAACAACAGGTTATAGTAAACAAACAGTGGGCGGGCGCTGATCCCGCCCATAGACAGTGTCTTCCTGCTATTATTTAAATGAATGTTGTACCACGCATAGCAATGGGAATGGTGAATTCGCGATGTAACCTACAAAGGATTATCGCGTCTAATACCATAACTTACTCTCATTATCAAATATATTGTTACATGAAAAAAATATTTCTTCTGAGTTCTGCGGTGTTTATAGTTTATTTAAGTTTTGGACAGCAGGTCGAGAAGCTTGACGCATTGATGAATGCTTATGCAAAATTGTATAAGTTTAACGGCTCAGCACTTGTAGCACAAAATGGCACCATATTGCTTAATAAAGGATATGGATACAGCAATGCGGCAGATAAGGTCACAAATAATGAACAAACCATTTTCCAGTTAGGTTCTATTACAAAACAGTTCACCTCAGCCGTGATCCTGAAATTGCAGGAAGAAAAGAAGGTAAGCGTTTATGATAAGCTCAGTAAATATTTTCCCGGCTATCCCAAGGGTGACAGTATCACTATTGAACAGTTAATGACGCATACTTCCGGGATTTACAGCTATACAAATGACCGTGACTTTATGGCCAATGAGGTGACGAAGCCAACAAACCGCAAAGCAATAATGGCAATGTTCCAAGATAAGCCACTGGATTTTTCGCCGGGCACCAGCTGGAACTATTCCAATAGCGGCTACTCATTATTGGGATACATTATTGAAGCGGTCACGAAGAAACCATATGAACAGGCCGTGCGCGAATATATCTTTGGCCCGTTACGCATGACACAAAGCGGGTTTGATTTTACCCATTTAAAGAACAAACAGAAAGCGACAGGCTATTTTGAACTGAATGACAGAGACACTATAACAGCACCCGTTGTAGATTCCACAGTTTCCTATTCTGCCGGTGCTATTTATTCCACTACTGGTGACTTGTATCTATGGCATAAAGCATTGCAGAAATATAATGTCTTATCTAAAGCGCAGCAGGAGAAGGCATATACACCTGTCAAGAACAAATATGGTTATGGATGGGGGATCGACAGCATTGACGGAAAACGGAGAGTTGCGCATGGAGGAGGGATCCATGGATTTACTACGAATATTGCAAGAGTACCCGAAGATGCTATATGCATTGTGTTGCTAAGTAATGCATCGGATCCCACATTGGGGGAAATCACCAAAAGCATATTTGCGATCCTGTATGGTAAAGAATATGAACTGCCAAAAGAAAGAACTGCGATAAAGCTTCCCGAGGAAAAACTGAAGCAATACGAAGGGGAGTATGAGATAAACAAGGATCTGCATGTAGTTCTAAGTGTAAAAGATGGCGAACTGGTAGCAGCGCCAACTGGCCAAAAAACGGACATCATCTATGCGGAAAGAGAAGATTTTTTCTTTGTGAAATCACAGGAAATTCAGTTGGAATTTACGAGAAATGATAAAAAAGAAATAGATGGATTCATACTTCACCAGAACAGTGCGAAAATTCATTGTAAGAAAATAAAATAACTTCAGTCCTTTGAAAGCGACAAACAAGCTACCCGGCGGAAGAATTTTAAACAATAAACTTCTTTTGCCCGGGA
>JAICGN010000259.1 GCA_025923075.1 Chitinophagaceae bacterium | reverse complement strand
TGGTAATAGATAGGATTTCACAAATATCCGGGTAACGGCCCCACATTTTGTATAAAGTTTCCCGGTGCATGGCTGACACTCCATTTGCTTTTCCTGAAAGCCGAAGGGCGGCAAGTGTGTAATTCAGTTCATTGTCTTCGGTTTTAGCAATGGCTTTTATTTCCGTTTGAGGTACATCGCAGCAAAATCCCATTTTATCGAGCAAACCGATGTCAGTTTTAGGATTACCCGCTTCTTCCGGTGTATGATTGGTAAAAACCAACCGCTTTTTCACTTCATTCAAATCTTTATATTTCTTGTACACGTAAAATGCCAATGGCAAACCATGCGATTCGTTTAAATGGTATACATCCGGCTCCCAGTCCAAAGCTTCCAGAAGTTTGGCGCCCCCCTGACCAAGCAAAATGGCTGCAGCAATTTTTGTTTCAGGGTTGGAATCATACAGTCTATGAGAAATCGTTTTGGCCAGGTAATCGTTCTCCGGCAAATCTGTGCTTAGCAGAAAAATGGGCGCGGTATTAAAAACTTCCGGTGGTAAATAATAAGCGGTAACCCACACATCATGCTTGGATACATTGATTGTAAATTTGATACCGGTATCTTTAAGAAAGCCATATTTTTTTTCTTCAAACAATACATCCATTGTCTGATCCTGCTTTCGTACCTGGTCATAATAACCGTACTTCCACAAAATCCCGATGCCAACTATGTTTTGTCTTAATTCATAAGCGCTGCGCATATGAGATCCCGCCAAAAATCCCAAACCGCCGGCATAGATCTTCAGCGGCTGGTGAATTCCAAACTCCATGCAGAAGTAGGCCACTCTTTTCTTGAATTCAGGATTAATGATGTAAGGATGACTGAAAGTGAAACTCATGAAAACCTTTTCATTAGTAAACGACAATTCTGGTATGCTGGACAATTGATTGCTCCGGAGTTTTAGGGACAAAAATGCGAAGTACCCCTTCTTTGTATTCTGCACTTACAAATGCTGTATCGGCATCACCAGGTAATTCTATATGGCGCTCAAAACAGTTACAACTAAATTCATGCCGTCTAAATTTTTCCGGATCGCCTGCTTTTTGATGATGCTGAACAGCATAGATAGAAAGCACATTTTTTTCTGCATAAACCAGGAAACTTTCTCTGTCAACTCCAGGCAATGCAATTTCTACTCTATAGCAATCGCCTGATTCGGTAATATTTACCGAAGGAGATCCTATCTCATCCTGTTTCATCCGCACTATTTCTTCACTTATTTCTTTTTCAGTTAATAGCGGTACATAATCACCCGGATATATTGAACATTCTGCATTATCTGACACAACTCTCATTTCCTGATCATTTTATACAAGGCAAATGCAATACTAAATTAGCATTACATCTGCCTATAATCTATGATAATTGTTATACAAGTAATTGATCGCTATCAGGTCAGAATGATCCCTTTTTACTTCATTGGTTTCTTTTTCGAATAGTACAGAAGCAATGGTTTCCTGAAAACCAATAAAAGATAAAGACCTGATAATCGTTTTGTCACATAACTAATACTGCTGCCCCATGAACATTTCCGGATTTAAGGTTATCGAGCGCCACGTTTGCCTTCTGCAATGGGAAAATTTCAGTTTCTGTTTTGATGGGAACTTTCGGGACTAATTTAAAGAAGTCTTCGCCATCCTTCCGGGTAAGATTAGCCACAGAACGAATCACTCTTTCTTCCCATAGAATTTTATAAGGAAAAGATGGGATATCGCTCATGTGAATGCCTCCGCATACGACAGTGCCTCCTTTATCTAAATTCATCAATGCTTGCGGAACGAGATTCCCAACCGGAGCGAATATGATCGCTGCATCCAGTTTCTCAGGGGGCGATTGGGCCGAATCTCCGGCCCACACTGCACCAAGGTTTAATGCAAAGGCCTGCGCATCCTTATCGCCTTCCCGTGTGAATGCAAATATTCTTTTGTTTTGATAGATGGCAAGTTGAATCAGTATATGAGCAGCAGCACCAAATCCATATATACCAAGATTGGTGACATGGTCGCCGACCATAGAATAGGAACGATAACCGATGAGACCTGCGCATAACAATGGAGAGCCCGATGCAGTTGCATATCCTTCGGAAAGCGGAAAGCAATATTTTTCATAAGCCACAGTATACTCCGCGTAACCACCATCAATCGTATAACCGGTGAAAAGAGCATTCTCACATAGGTTCTCTTTTCCAGTACGGCAATATTTACATTTACCACAAGTATATCCCAGCCATGGAATGCCTACCACATCACCCTCATCCAGCGTAGTTACCTCCCTTCCTTTTTTTACGATGACACCAACGATTTCATGCCCGGGAATCAGTGGAAGTTTGGGTTTATTTAATTCCCCATCGACGATATGAAGATCAGTGCGGCAAACACCACAGGCAATTATTTTCACCAATACTTGTTGTTCGTTGGGCGAAGGAACGGGGATTGTCTTCAATCTCAAAGGATGATTTGCTTCTTCCAGCACCATGGCTTGCATTGAATCAGGAGTATCCATTATGAATTTATAAAGGATAAAATTATTTTATCTGAGTCATACTTATGTAATAAAAAAATACGGACTTGCAGCCGTTAATACTTTGTCTTCCCTGTATCAATATCAGTGACAGTGCTGATGACTGTCATCAGCTACAACGCCAAAACACGATAAATTTGAACTAATAATAAAAAAGATGATCCGACAATTGTCTTTAACAGAAATTGATGATTTGCTTCGCAAACAAATTGTAGGACGAATAGGTTGCTATTATCAAAAAGAGGTGTATATCATTCCCATGAGTTATGCTTATGATGGCGAATATTTTTATTGCCATAGTTATGAAGGAAAGAAAATGGAAATGATGCGCAAAAACCCTAAAGTTTGCTTCCAGGTTGA
>JAICGN010000258.1 GCA_025923075.1 Chitinophagaceae bacterium | reverse complement strand
TGGGCTACAAGTCAATGTCAGAATGATACCGAAAATAGGAAGTCCCCAAACTACGAACACTAAGTCCATGTTAATAATTGAAAATGTGAACAGCGCTCCAAGGGCTACAATTAAATATGTCAGCGAAAAATACTCATACGCTTTAGCTCTTTGAAGTCCAGGAATTTTTAGTCCTATTGTTTTCAATTCTTCCCAGTCCCATTCTGTGAAATTATCCAGAAACATTTCCTTTAGTCTTGAGTCCCTTGTTATTTCCTTTTTTTTGCTTTGAAAGAGTCGCCTTAGTCGTTTGAAAATTATGTCACCTATAGTGTTTCTAAATTCAATAGCAGAACTTGAAATCTTCTCAATCAACGAGTCAATCTCTTTGTTCTCTTTATCGTCCTTAGTCAATTCTCTGTCCATGTAAACGGATCTTTCTTTAGGGCTTGCGCACAACGCTTGTATATAAAACGTGCCGGCACACCAAAATAGTAAATTATAATCAGCCGTGCCGGCATGTTTTATATACTTTGTTGTGCGTAGTGTTTTTCATTCTCCAAAATCCATTTCTTAGCTACATCAATTACTATCTGTTTTATGCTGTATCTGTTTGCGTCAGGCCAATAATGATTGTATTCTTCTCCGTGGTCCAAGTCGTCCCACGCCCAATGCAATAAATAGAAGTCAAAAATATTTTTTTCATAGTCACTGGCTCGGCAGAATTCGTAAACCGCGGCCAGGTTTCTTTTTACTTCCTCTCCCCTTGATATCTTTAATATATAGTAGCTACAATAACTTAAAGTAGCATCGTCCCCAGTTTTTTCGTCCAATTCTAACTCGTCCAAAGCTCTTTTTAGGTAGTCCCGTACCTCAAACTGATTTGTCGGCTTAGTCAGTCCAGCGAGAATCAAAAGTGAGGGTGTCTCATGTCCCAATTGTAGCATCTCGATTGCCCAGTCAACAGAGTCATCTCCGTTAACAGTTGTCAAGTCGGAATATGCAACCACTTTATAAGTCAAATCACTGATCATAGGATTACTCTGTCCAGAAAAACATTACGCACAACGTTTGTGCATAAGCAGTGGCGGGAGCTTGAAGCGCGTCACTGTCCATGAAACCAGACGTAATTTGAAAAACTAAACTACAAATTTACACTGAACCCCCGCCATTGATTATGCACTTTGTTGTGTGCCGTTACGATGGGACTAGAAAAAATACCATTGTACCGTTACAAACAAAATTGCCAAGAATATACTTAACATTGATATTGGTCTGTTTATTCTAAACATTTCCATTATCGATCTTGTATTAATCCAATAAAGAAGTGCACCAAATATTAAGCTAGTACCCAAGTAGTAAAGGAATCCCTGTCTTGGCGTCATTTCTTCCAAAAACTGAGAAATTCCTTCATCACTACTTGGTTCAGGAAGTTTTAGCTCCATTGCATATGAGAAAACAGCCGACACTATTGTATAAGTCAACCATATTGAAAGCATTATCCAGCCACCTTTTAACTTCCTTATAAGTAAATAGATCATCGATGGCAGAAAAATATAGGGTATAAACCACCATACAGTACTAATATCCCAATTACTGATGTCGGATAACATTACCAATAAAAAGTCAAGATTTGAAAATAGGTGATACAAAAATCCTATTGCCAAGACCCAGCACACAATCCTTATTGTTTTTTCAGGAGTTTGAGATATGCCTATCGGATTCAATGTTTCCAAAATTTGCTGAGCGACGGCCATCACTCTATTTTCTATACTTACGACCGTCTCCTTTTTTCTTGTGGCTCTGGATCTCCTTTCAATCTCCATCTTTATTTCTATCATTTGCTCCGAACTCAATTGTCGGCTGGTTAATTCCTTCTCGGCTGCCTCAACGGCAAGTGGCAAATAGTTGTCACTGTTCTCTAGGACCTCGACAAGCTGAGAATTCGAAAATGTTTTATATGTATTACTAAACTCGTTGTTCATAATGGCACACAACGCTTATGTTTATGACGGCTTGGGTTTTCGAAGCGCGTCACTGTCCCACGTTGCCGAACGAAATTCAGAAAACAAAACTTCAAATTTACACATCACCCCAAGCTGGCATAAACATTTTGTTATGTGGCGTTTTTAAACTCCACTCTTAATACGTATGTTGTATTTAGTCGTACACCATTTATCTCTCCTGGTTTCCATTTTGAATAGTTGTCCCTAATCTCTTTAATGGCCAATTCGAAAAGTTTGTCCTTATAGGCTTCGTTTTCCTGTCGTGAGGGAACAAAGTCAACTAACGTGAAATTTGAAATATCACCATTCTTGTCAATAACGAACCCTAAGTCAATGTGCGGCCTGTAAACTGTAAACGTAGGTTTTCCATCGCTTGTCCATTCGTTTCGCTTTTCCTTTACTGGTAAGCTTACAGTCATTGTTATCCCTGTAGGACTTATTCTTTTACCGATGTATGTCGGCTCTTTGTCGCAGTCCCAACCGCTTATAGTGTCATTCAAGTGATTAGACAAATATAGGTCGTTGGCTTTCTTATGAAGGTCGGCTTTAAAATTCCGTCCATGCTTTTCAATTAGTTTGTAGTCCAGATAGTCCTTGTAGCATCCTTCTGTTTGACCTTCCCAAACTACGCATCCACCGAGTTCTAGTTCGTATTTTAAACCGTTGTCTTTGCAGAGTTCAGCTAATTCCTTTTCATAACGCAATATTGGTTTGAATGCACCAATTGCGGCAACAAATACTAATGAATCTCCAGATAATTGTCGGGTTGCTCTTTTGATGTCCCGAAGGCATAAAGTATCCGTAATCCTCACTTTTTTTAGATACGAAAATCTCTCAGCTAACTTAAATGTATCCGCTTGGACAAATCCGTCCAGTAGACTGGTTTGTCCCGCAGCTTGTAGTCCGGTCGTTAGAATAATTAATAGTATGATCACTCTCATATTAAAAATGCCACATAACGCCGATATATAAAGCGTATGCGGTTTAACTGCACCTCCTCCGCCGGCCCTGCTGAATAAAT
>JAICGN010000257.1 GCA_025923075.1 Chitinophagaceae bacterium | reverse complement strand
GCACACAAGGCTGGGTTGATCAAACTGGCGTCAGGAGATGAAAAATTTACTACTCACCAGCAAAAAATTTTTGAATCTGTGGCTAATGCGCATCGGGAAACCGGCGCCCCAATACTTACACATTCCAACCATGGCAGGCAGGCAATAGCGCAAGCTGAGCTCTTTTCAAAATTGGGTGCAGATCTTAGTCATATTGTTATTTCACATGTGGACAGGAATAAAGATATGGCTTATCATAAAGAACTGATGCAAACAGGAGTGTACGTGGAATATGACAGCCATTTCCGGTGGAAAGCCCCGGATGAAAACTACACGTATAAACTGTTAGAACACCTGCTGCCCGATCATGCCGACAGGATCGTGATTGGTATGGACATGGCACGTAATACATACTGGAAATCTTATGGCGGCAAACCCGGGCTTGCTTTCCTGTTTACTACGTTTAAAGAAGCACTTACTGCGCGAAAACTTGATATTTATTTTGAAAAACTATTTTTTACAAATCCGAAAAATCTATTTTCCTTTAAAACTATTTCCTAACTATACTCCTTAACTAGCAATATGTCATCAATACCTGTAAGAACAACAGTGATCGGAAGCTATCCCTTCCCGGGATGGCTGGAGTTTGCATCACAAAACTTAAACAAGTTTGGTGCAGCCGATATTGAAGAGATGATCGAAGATGCAGTGATCGCTGCAATCCATGACCAGGTAACGGCAGGATTAGATGTTATTACAGATGGTGAACAAACAAGGCTGGATTTTAATTTGTCCTTTTATGGATTTATAAAAGGAATTGAAAACAATGAAACTGAAACAAGAAAATTCGGACCGGCTGCACATGATCAGCGTGGTAAGAACAATATTGTTGGTGAATTGAAAGCACCAAATGGGTTAGGTGCAGTAAAAGAATATCAACGATTAAAAAAATTAGCGCCTGTGGGACCAACACTAAAAACAAGTGTGCCCGGCCCATATACGTTGAGCGGTAGATTATTGCCAAATGATAAATACAAAGATCGTTATGCGATCACTGAAGCATTACTTCCAATTATTCGTAGTGAGCTGGAAGCCTTGGTCGCGGCGGGTTGTAAGGAAATAACCGTGGACGAACCTTCGATGAGTTGTTATGCTTACAAAGAGGACACGAAAAAATTTGTCGATATTTTTAATCGCACAGTAAAACCAATCGTTGGCAAATGCAACCTTAGCACACATTTATGTTTTGGGAATTTTAAAGGAAGACCAGTCGGATATAGGAGCATTAAACCGATGCTTCCTGATTTTCTGGATATGACAGTTGATGAGATCCATATCGAAATGGCTAATCGTGAATTTGCAGAGATCGAATTGCTGAAACCGTTTGCAGAGAAGATGAATGTGGCGGTAGGAATCATCGATGTAAAAAATTATTATATAGAATCAGTGGAAGATGTGGTAGAAAGAATACATAGATGTTTGAAATATGTCCCCGCAGAAAAACTGTCCGTTGCTCCTGATTGCGGGTTGAGTCAAACAGCAAGATGGGCATCGAGGCAGAAACTGATCAATATGGTGAAGGGGGCAAAGAAGGTGAGAGAAAACTTGTAATTAAGCACCAAGAACCAAATAACAAGAACCAAATAAAATTCAAATAATAAATTCAAAAATTTTGTTAGCAACTGATCAAAATAAGAAATATGATTTGGAAGAGCGAACGGCTTTATTTGCTGAGCGGGTTCGGAATGTTTGCTTGAAATTATCAAAGAATATTGCGAATGCAGAATATGTACCTCAATTAATAAGAGCAGGAAGCTCTCCTGGCGCTAACTATATTGAAGCAAATGAGAGTATTGGAGACAGATTTTAAAATGAAGATAAAGACATGCAGGAGAGGATCGAAAGAATCAGCTTATTGGCTTCGCCTCGTGGTTACTGATGGCTCAAAAGAAATGGAGGATGAACGAAACTATTTGAGGCAGGAAGCAAAAGAATTTGTTTTGATTTTTACAGCAATTCTAAAGAAACGCGGTGACTAATTTTTTAATTTCTTTGGTTCTTGTTTCTTGAGATTTGGAATTTATCCCATGATAGCAGCAATAAAAAAAAATGAGGAGCTGATAGCGGAAATGGATTCGCTGTTAAATGATGAAAACCATTTTCATCTATGGTGGCTGGGACAAAGTGGTTTTTTATTACAATGGAAAGGGAAAAGAGTATTAATTGATCCCTACCTTTCAGATTCTTTGACAAAAAAATATTTGACAACCGATAAGCCGCATACCAGGATGAGTGAGTTGGTAGTGAGACCGGAATTGCTGAAAAATATTTCTATTGTTACGTCAAGCCATAATCACACAGATCACCTGGATGCGGAAACATTGATAGCCGTGTTGAAAAATAATCCAGGTATAAAATTTATTATACCTGCAGCAAACAGGGATTTTGTAGCGGAAAGAGTGAAATGTAACAGGAATTTTCCAATTGGATTGAACGATGATCAATCGATAATAATTGACGAGTTTATATTTCATGGTATACCGGCAAAGCATAATGAAATAGAAAGAGACGAAAAGGGAAATTGTAAATACATGGGTTATGTGATCGAATTTGGAAAAAATAAGATATATCATAGTGGCGATACGCTTTGGTTCGATGGGATGGTTGAGTTATTAAAGCCTTTTGCAGTCGATGTGGCGATCCTTCCTATCAATGGAAACAAAACGGAACGAAAGGTAGCGGGTAATTTAGATTGTAAGGAGGCAGCTGAACTGGGAAAAGCGATTGAGGCGGGTTGCGTAATTCCGTGTCATTATGATCTGTTCACATTTAATACATCAGATGTAAAGGATTTTGTAATAGAAGCGGAAAAGATTGATCAGCCCTATAAAGTATTAAAGGGTGGTGGTCTTTTCACCAATAACAAATTATTGCAATGAATAAATTTTTTTCATCGGGTCCGATTTGGCAAACTATGGGTCTTACCCTGATAAGATGCATTCTTGGTATCTTTCTTATTTATCATGGCTGGGAAATTTTTTCTGAATCAAAAATGAATGAATACCTGAAATGGGATAGCTTTAAAAATGGGGCTGGAAAGTTTTTGGCATATAGCGGCAAAGCATCAGAGTTGGTTGCAGGCATATTATTTCTATTT
>JAICGN010000256.1 GCA_025923075.1 Chitinophagaceae bacterium | reverse complement strand
GAGATTGATTAATTTGAGCGATATCTCCGAATATCTCTTTAAATTTTCTATGTATTTTCTACTCCTCATGTTCTTTATATGTAATTCTATACGTCTGGCTTGTTCATAAGAGAGGTCACTCAGACTAAAATACACTATCCAATCTTTAACTTTTGAGGTAAATGCTCGAGGAAAAAAGCTTGCCAGATGCTGATGAAGTCTTTCTGTTACGTCTACACAACTTCCTACGTAAAACTTATTCAGCGATGGTGAATATAAAATATACACAGCTGCCATACGAAGTGGAACGTACTGGGCTCGAACCAGTGACCTCTGCTCTGTCAAAGCAGCGCTCTGAACCAACTGAGCTAACGTTCCAATCATCAATTAGACATTCGCTCCGAACCATCCCGATAGCTATCGGGAGAGCTAACGTCCCGGGACATCAAATTTAAGGTCATTCTTTTATTCATCTTTAAAAAATAAATTCCGAGCTGGATCAACCTGCACATAGCGCTGGTAGATGAACGAATGAAGACAGCATGCAGAAATACTAATCCAGGGAATTAACAACTCAGGCTGGATAAACTTTCCTACTTTTACCTTACAATTTTAATATGAAAGCATACCAGGTAACGATAAATTTTGAATGGAATGACGAGTTTGCAGCATTAATACCAGCCCATCGTACCTATATCAATATGCTCATCAATAAAAATGTTATTGATCAATATGTAGTGAGCATGGAATCTCAAAGAGTTTGGGTGACATTGAATGCCGGAACCAAAACCGAAGTCGAAAAAATCTTGAAGAAATCTCCTCTTTTTAAATATTGGACCTACGAAATTGATGAATTGTTTGTGATTGACGGGCAGTTGTATAGATTACCTGCAGTAACACCGAACTAAGGTCAAAAAAGATTTTTCCCAAAAACGTGATACCCCTATCTTTGCCCTCCCAAAAAAGGGAGTTTAGAAGTTGTTTTTGACCCTCTGCTGGTAAGGCAGGGTACCAAAAACAAGAAAGAATTTGGGAGTTTAGCTCAGCTGGTTCAGAGCATCTGCCTTACAAGCAGAGGGTCGGCGGTTCGATCCCGTCAACTCCCACAGAAGCCTCGCAAATGCGGGGTTTTTTTATTCCCATGATAATTTAATTTCGTATAGTTTTTTAAGGGACTGTCCTACTTACCAACGATGAACAACAAAGGCCTCATATTTATTCCCGATATAAGTGGCTTCACTCGTTTTGTGAATGAAGTGGAAATTGATCATAGCCGTTATATTATCCAGGAGTTACTTGAAGTCATTATTAATTCCAATAAGATAGGTCTTGAAATTTCTGAAATTGAAGGCGACGCTATTCTTTTCTACAAGTACGGTGATATCCCTGACCTGGACGAAGTATATGAACAGGTTGAAAAGATGTTCTGTGAATTTCATAAACACCTCCTTACCTATGATCATCGGAGGTTTTGCCAATGTAAGGCCTGCACAGGTGCTGTTGACCTTACACTGAAAGTCATCACGCATTATGGTGAATTCACCGGATACAATGTAAAAACTTTTAATAAACTAATTGGAAAAGATATAATCGTTGCCCACCAACTGTTGAAAAATGATATTGAGCAACATGAATATTGGCTTGTCACCGAGGGCCTCGCCGGGAACAAAATTTCAGGTACCCTACCCGAAAAATTAAACTGGAGCAAAAGTATCAAGCAAACAGAAAGCGGCACGATCCCTTTTCAATATGCACAACTTAGTCATCTTAAAAATGAATTGCCTGCTGTTCCGCGGCTTCAACTTGAGATAAAGAACAGGAAAAAGGTGCTATCTTTTTACAGGGAATATGATGCAGAAATTATTTCACTGCTTCATGGTGTCGTTGATTTTGATACGCGGAAACGCTGGAATGTAAACATAAAAGATATAGATAATGTAACGGATGGTGCACTTTCCAGGCTTGGCACCAGTCACCGTTGTATTTTGGAAAAAGGACAGTCAATTTTCTACTCAAGCTCTTATTCATTTACACCCGAAAAAATTGAGTATAGCGAAACTGATGACAAAAAAACTATGGCTTCCTATTATACATTTACAAAGATCTCAGATGAAAGGACAGGGCTGACCGTAGATCTTTACCTAAAGAAAAATCCTTTACTACTTGCTTTATTCAATTTACTGGAAAGAAAAAAGCTTGAAAAGACATACCGGCAGTCGCTGCAAAATCTCGTGGAATTTATGAAAGAGGTAAAATTACCCACCCACAACTAGGCATTCCAAAAAAAGAATTTTTACTTCATTACCGCTGCGAAATTATTCTTCTTAAATTTGCGTCATGGCATCCGTTCAAAACGATACAGGCACTAAACAATGGGAAGAAACCGATCTTCTTACCAGTGTAGAAGAGCCGTGCAACCTCATTGTGTGGAATGATGAGGTAAATACGTTCCAGTGGGTGATAGACACCCTGATGGAGGTTTGTGGCCATAGCTATGAGCAGGCGGAACAGTGTTCTTACATAATCCACTTCCAGGGAAAGTATGCAGTCAAAAAAGGAGGTTATGACGAGTTGAAATCGATGTGTGATGCCATTACTGACAGAGGTATTGGAGCCACTGTTGAAATGGTCGTTGAATAATTCTATTAGTAAAAATCCGAGGATTAAATTCTCGCTTCTAAAAAAAGTGATTTCTCGAACCCAACATCGAAGTTTTACCCTTTTTTATTTTGCCTAATTGCCTTTTATTTGACATTTGAAATCGGTGCCTTGTAATTTTTCCCATGCCTTTATTTGTATTAGAAAAAGAATTTGCATTTCCTCCCGTTCATCTTGCTGAACCGGACGGTTTGCTGGCTGTTGGTGGCGACCTATCAGTCGATCGTTTACTTGTTGCTTACAGTAGGGGGATCTTTCCATGGTATGAGGGCAAACATATTTTATGGTGGTGTCCTGATCCGCGGTTTGTCTTATTTCCTGGTGAGGTGAAAGTGAGTAAGAGTATGAAACAACTACTTAAGCAAAATGCCTTTAATTTTACGACCGATAAGGCCTTTGAACAAGTAATCGGCAATTGTAAGATGATCCGTCGAAAAGGACAGGCGGGTACGTGGATAACAAATGAAGTAAAAAGAGCCTATACAGTTTTACATAAGACCGGGTTTGCGCACAGCGCTGAGGTTTGGAAAAATGGGGACCTTGTTGGCGGCT
>JAICGN010000255.1 GCA_025923075.1 Chitinophagaceae bacterium | reverse complement strand
CAAAAATTTCTTTGAAATAAAATTCCAGTTCAACATATCGCTGCTCCACCAATAACCCCATTGATTGGTGCTGAATAAATAATAATCGTTTTTGAATAAAACAATTACCGGATCGGCTGTTGCACGATGTCTTCCCCATTCAGAAAAATTCGGAATAGGTGTGTAGCCGTAGTCTATATTGATAGGGTTGCAGTAAGTATGCCCCCCGCCCCCCAAAGGGGGGTTCTGGGAAAAAACTTTCTGTGAGAAAGATAAAATGCATACTAGTAGCAATGCAGCTGATCCGCCTTTGGCGGACGCAACTAAGTCTAATCGGAGTTCAAAAGATGATAAACAAAATTTTTTCATCATAATCCTTATTATCATTATAAATCCTGGTTTATAAATTTCCTTTTTTCATTTCCTCGACTGCATGGCTGACCGCTCTTGCAGTAAATGCCATATACAAAATAGATGGACTTTGACTCCCGGTGCTTGTCATGCATGCACCATCAGTTACAAAAACATTTTTGCAATGATGCAACTGGTTAAATTCATTCAGCATCGAAGTTTTCGGATCACTACCCATACGTACACCGCCCATTTCATGAATATCTAATCCCGGAGCCTGGTGATTGTCGTAAGGACTTACATTTTTTACACCGGCTGCCTCCAGCATGGCTTGTCCCTGCTCCAAAAAGTCCTGCACCATCTTATCATCATTATCGTCATAACCAACTGAAGTGATCAGTAGTGGTATTTCCCACTGATCTTTTTTATCTGCACTTAGTCTGACATGATTAGTTGCTTTAGGAATCGTTTCACCCTGCATATACATGTATACTCCCCATTTGCCCGGCTCACTCATCGAATCTTTGAATTCCGCCCCTATTGCAGTTGAATTATCGTCCGGTTCCTGCTGACCCCTGCCTGCACCTGAATAGATCACGTAGCCGCCAAAGAAACCAGTATCTCTTTTCTCTACATTGCGAAAATTGGCCATAATACATTCTGCAGGTCTTGAACCTTTATAATAACGATCCTCAAATCCATCTACGGTGCCCCACATGCTGCCACGATAATTATGAAAGCAAATGAATTTACCAAGCACTCCACTGTCATTGCCTAACCCATTGGGAAAACGAGTAGATGTGGAGTTCAACAGGATCAAATTACTATTTAGCGCCGAGGCATTGACAAAAATTATTCTTGCAAAAAAATCTGTTGACTTTTTTGTATTCGCATCGATCACTCTTACACCTATTGCTCTTTGTTTTTGTTCATCATAAATAATTGAATGCACTACTGAATGCGGTCGCACGGTTAAATTACCTGTTTTCTTTGCCCAGGGTAATGTACTGCTTACCGAACTAAAATAACCACCCAACGGACAACCACGCATACATGCATTCCTGTTCTGGCACTGCGTACGTCCCTGGTCAATATGAATTTGTTTCGGCTCAGTGATATGCGCCCATCTGCCCGAAACGTAATGGCGGTTGAATTTTTCTTTTATCGTTTTTTGTATATGCTTTTCTACAACATTTAATTCATAAGCGGGTAAGAATTCTCCATCGGGCATTGAAGGAATTCCGTCCCTGTCGCCACAAACACCAATAAATCTTTCTACATGACTGTACCAGTCTTTTATATCATTATATGTAATTGGAAAAGATTCACCAAAACCATCACGTTCCGGACCCGCAAAATCAAACTCACTCCATCGGGCGCATGCACGGCCCCAGGTAAGTGATTTGCCACCCACCTGGTAACCCCGTATCCAGTCAAAAGGCTTCTCCTGTATATAAGGATGGTCGGCATCTTTTACAAAAAAATGTTGAGTAGACTCATCATAACCAGAGGATTTGCTTATTAGCGGATTATTTTTTCTTGTTTCACGTGTGATTTCGCCGCGATGCGGCAACTCCCACCGTGAAAGATTAGCAGTTGGATAATCTTTATTGTGCTCAACATTTCTTCCTCTTTCCAGTACTAATGTCTTTAATCCCTTTTCACATAATTCTTTTGCAGCCCAACCGCCGCTAATGCCACTGCCAATCACAATTGCATCATAGCTGTTTGCGTCTGTTCCCTTCGTATTAAGGTTTGCCTGTGTAGTACCCGGCATAATTAGTCAGGTTTTTTTTAAATAATAAATGATCGAGGCTTATTCTGCCTGCCCCGGTAAAAAAGAAAACCAATGCAAGAAGCATAAATAGAAATGGATATTGATCTTCATACCATATCAGTCCCTTGCCAAGTATAAAAGTGATATAGAACATAACTCCAAGTGTAAGCAACGAAGCTAACCTCGTTAAAAATCCAAATAGAAATAATATTCCGGCAACCAACTCTGATGCTTTGCCGCTATATGCCAAAAACTTTCCAGCCCCATTTTTAAAGCTATCCCATCTCAGGTATTCATTCATTTTTGATTCAGAAAAAATTTCCCAGCCATGATAAATAAGAAAGATACCAAGAATGCATCTTATCAGGGTAAGACCCATAGTTTGCCAAAGCGGACCCGATGAAAAAAACTTATTCATTGCTATAGTTAATTACTGGTGAAACGACCACCACCTTTTAATACATTGTATGGCTGATCAATCTTTTCCGCTTCTATTACAAAATCATTTACATCTGCCGTATTGAATGTGAACATATCATAATGACAGGGAATCACATAACCAGCGCCAATTGCTTTTCCTAATTCAGCTGCTTCTTTGCAATCTAAATTGCCTGCCACTTTTCGCTCCGCTTTGTTTCCATTGACCGGAAGGATCGCCACATCAACTGCAAACGGTTTTAATAGGTCAACCATCCCATCAAACCAAAGCGTATCGCCACTATGGTAGATCTTATTTTTTCCAAATTGGATCACATAACCCATGCATTTACAATTTCCATTCTCGTCTCTTTCTATTTCGTTATGTTTTGCCGGTATGCCATGAAATACAAACTCGTCAATTGTTAGCGATTGCTCATCGTTCAATCCAAAGGGGAAACTTCTTTCACATTTCACTCTTTCCGCTACAAAATCCCTGTTTGCTTCAGGAATAATGAATTTTATTTTCGGATTGTTTTTCAAAACTGGTATCAATGTTTCCGCATCCAGGTGATCTGTGTGATTATGGCTTGACGTAACAATAGAAATATTTTTCAGCAATTCCGGTCTCACTACCAACTCACTCATCCTGGTATGCGGCTTATCGGTT
>JAICGN010000254.1 GCA_025923075.1 Chitinophagaceae bacterium | reverse complement strand
CGCTTATGTGGCTTCAGGTTTTTAAATCTACTTTATTAACAATGATCCTGTGAATTCCAAAAGAAAAAAGAACCAAAAAAGAAAAAGTAATAATAGTAGTAGTCTTATTTAAAATTGAATTGACCAAAACTAAAGGCCCTGGACGTTGGCAGTAATTTTCGAACGACACCCCATGACGAAAGAAGATTCAAAAAATTTTTGGACGACAACGTATCCTGAGACCATACCTATTTATATTTTCTCAATGAATAATTCTTCGATAATAAAAACTAAAGGACTTTCATATCACTATTCAAAAGACGTGCAAACGTTGTTTGACATAAACCTGAATGTAGAAAGGGGAAGCGTTTACGGCTTTCTTGGTCCGAACGGTTCCGGTAAAACAACAACACTGAGTTTGTTACTTGGCCTGTTGAATAACCAAAAAGGTGATATTGAAATATTTGGTGAGCATCTGCATGCAAACCGGATCAATATTTTAAAAAAGATAGGCTCATTGATTGAAACTCCTTCCTTATACGGGCATTTGACAGCCAAACAAAACCTGCAAGTTTACAGAGAAGTTTACGGAGCATCAAAAGCAAGAATAGCTGAAGTTTTAAGTATTGTTGGATTAGAAGACACAGGTAAGAAGACAGCAAAAAAGTTTTCATTGGGGATGAAGCAACGACTGGCTATTGCTCTTGCCCTTTTGCCAAATCCAGAATTGTTGATATTGGATGAACCCGCAAATGGTTTGGATCCGGCAGGTATCATTGAGCTTCGCGAATTAATCAAAACATTAAACAAAACCCATGGAATGACTATTCTCATCTCCAGTCACTTGCTGACAGAGGTAGAAAAAATCGTTACTCATATAGGAATTATATTTAGGGGAAAGATGCTTTTTCAAGGTACGTTGCCTGAGCTGCATGTATTCCAGCAAAAGGGCTCCCGGTTATTGATCAATACTTCAGATAATGAAACGGCTATGCAGTTATTGCAGGAGTACGATCCGGAACGTGAGGGGCAGGGATTTTCGGTTTCACTGCACGATCAAAAGCATATACCGGCTATTCAAAGAAAACTCATTCAACATAATCTCGACGTATATCTTTTGCAACCTAAGGGGAATGATCTTGAACAATTATTTATTGACCTGACAACTGCACAATAATGAGCTTACTTATATCCCTTCGGTCTGAGTTATTAAAAACCCGAACAGCATCTTTATATCTTACCCTCATTGGGGCGGCTGTTGGTCCGGTCATATACCTGTTGAATGTTTTAATAGATGAAAATGAAATTGATGCGTCAGAGAAGGACCCGCTGAACGCTCTTTTTAAGATTCTATCTGAAATGAATGGTACAGCGCTTTTCCCTTTGTTTGTAATACTGATCTGCACACTGCTGCCACAGATCGAGTACAGGAATAATACGTGGAAACAAGTATTCGCATCTCCACAAACAAAAGTCAATGTGTTTTTAGCAAAATTTATGAACGTGCATTTATTAATGCTGGTTTTCCTTATTGCCACTCATTTATTCATATTCTTGGCTATTGCAGGAATAAACTTTATAAAACCAACTTTGAATTTATTTAAACATCCACTGAATGGAATCGCAATATTGGTAAATGCGGCTAATGCTTATATTTTATTGCTTGCTGTTTGTGCGATACAATTCTGGATAGGACTGCGATTCAGAAATTTTATTGTTCCAATTGGAATTGGTTTTGCTCTATGGCTGATAGGCACAATCATGGCTGTACAATACAAGTCAAACCTGGTTTTTTATTTTCCTTATAGTTTCCCTGCTTTTCCGGTATCTACAAAATTGAAATCACAGCTAACTCAGGTTGCCTGGGCTTCTTTGGGATATGCTCTCTTGTTTCTTATCGCTGGCTTTTTTGATTTTAGAAGAAGAACAGTATCTAAATAACAACGTAAATGTTTCCGTCCGCCCGGGGACTTGCCCCACAGCCATTACAACATAAAAATTTATTTCACGCAAAGACGCCAAGGAGCAATCCCAATAGCTAGCGGGACGCAAAGTTTTTCTTTGCGTCTTAATAATCTTTGTCCGCCTCAGGCGGATGAACAATCGAAATGAATTAACTTTCTGTACAAGAACTTGCGTAAAACAGCGTGTTGGCTGCTACCTTAAACGACATCACAAACAATACGAGAAATGAAGCTTGCGATAATTGGAGACTTTAATGCATCATTTAGACCTCACGTTGCGACAAATGAAGCAATAGAGCATACAAAAAAAATTATGAATTTACAAGTTGACACAGATTGGGTTTCAACTGACGAGATCAATGACAACTTTAAATCAATAATTGACACATATGCTGGATATTGGATAGCACCAGGAAGTCCATACAAATCAATGACAGGTGCATTGGACATCATAAAATATGCAAGACTTAACAACATTCCGACACTCGGAACTTGCGGTGGTTTTCAACATATGGTTATTGAGTTTGCAAGGAATGTTTTAAATATTAAAGACGCTGAACACGCTGAATATGACCCATACGCTTCTAAACTTGTAGTAAATCCATTAAGTTGTTCATTGGCAGGGCAAATTCTTGAAATTGCACTAATAGACAAATCATCAAAAGTTTTTCAAATCTTCGAAACAGAAAAAATAAATGAAAAATATTATTGCAACTTTGGGCTTAACCCAGAATATCAAAACGACCTTAACGACAAGGGCTTTAAAATTGTTGGCACAGACGACTTAAAAGAAGTAAGGATTTTAGAATTGATAAATCACCCATTTTTTATAGCGACACTTTTTGTTCCCCAAGACAACTCAACATTTGATAAACCTCACAAATTAGTTACTGCCTTTCTCACAACTGTATGTGGAAAAAAAGGCAGCAGCTTCGTCCGCCCCGGGTCTTGTCCCAGAGCCAGTACCTGCCTACCGGCAGGCAGGCAACATAATTGAATGAAGAGGGCATCATCCTTCGTCCATAGTTCTTAGCAGCAACAGAAAATAGTTTAACTTCCTGCTTCATAAACACAAACAAGCACCAACAATTATGGAAGTACATGCTCACACTCACACTTCAAGAATAAAATGGACTCATTATTTCTGGGAGTTCTTAATGTTGTTTCTCGCTGTGTTTTGTGGTTTTATGGCAGAAAACTACAGGGAGACAATTATCAATAAAGAAAAAGCACATCATTATATACAAAATATG
>JAICGN010000253.1 GCA_025923075.1 Chitinophagaceae bacterium | reverse complement strand
CAGCAGTATCAAACAAACAGCTGTAAGGGTTGTAAGCTTTTTCACCATAGTGTTACTGTTTTGCACAGCATGCTTTTTAACAACACCTTTACCAAACTTTGACTTGCGTTAAAGTCATAAATCCATCGGCCGATCACCTAGTTGATTGTTCATTAACGAACGATGGACTGCATAATAATGGACGCCCCGACTGTCTCGGTTTTTCTTGAAGGATGTCACCATTTGGTGCGTAATGTCCGGCCACATTGCCACCAACGGTTATGTATGCGCAGTAGCGCCGTTGCTATGGAATACACGAACCGAAGTCTAACAAAGCTACCTGTTTAGCTTCACACTTTCAAGAGCTCGCGCTATTGTGCATACATTGTGTTGGCGGTAGTTTTATTTACACCGAACTAATCCAATCGTCATTTTATCCTTGTTAATCGCTGTCCTATAAACATTTCTCTTCACAAATCCGGTCCGGAGAATCTCGTTCGTCACAGCCTGCATTAAGTCAATTGGGGTGTTTTTGTCCGCATGAATTATTGCAATTCGATTCTCATTCCCGCCATGATGACTGAAAACAAATTCTGAAACATCCTTGGTTGAAGCAATTACATCATTAAGCTGTACATGAAATTGGTTGTCGGTGGATTTAATTCCATTTTGCTCTTTCAATTGACCTATATAAATTGTTGTCGCAACTGTGTCATAAGTTAAATCGTAATTGTTTTAATTCAATTCAGGAGGTTCGACATTCACCAATAGGCCAATTGCTAAATCTGACAGAAAAGTGTTAATGTCGTTTTGCATCTTAACCCATAATACACTGTCTCCAATAGCTATACGGTCGCCTTTGATTTTATAGTCCTTTAGCAATTCAAAAGTCGAGCGTTCAACCATGAGTTCATAAATCTCCTCATTGACAACTTTTCTTGAGTAACCAAATGTAAATTGGTCCACTGAAACTATTGTGTCGGAAATAAAGTAGCAATGTATGGTGTCTCCATTCAAGATTTCGTGCCAATGTCCCATTGGTTTGTTTGTCTTACTCGAACATGAGAATAAATACAAAGTAACAAAACCAATACAGAAAAAGCGCATTCAATTGGGGTTAGCTTCTGTATAATTATGCTATAGGAAGAAAGTCACACCGTCCAAATAAAATTACCGCCAACGTTTTGTATATGAGCTGTTGCGTGGGCTTTGATAAACCTTCCCCAAACATGCTACTAGTTGGAAAATCCGATAGGGTTTTCCAAATATGGTCTGACAAAGCAATGGCTTATATACCATGTTAGAAGCAGTATTATTTTGATTTTGCGAACATCATATATTCTTCATTCTGGTATTTGTCTTGAATAAAATATTTTCCAAATAGCTTATCAAATGTAGCTTGATGTTTTGCAATCCCCTTTTGAATTGCATCACTCCAACTACCATCTTCGGGAAAATAATAATCTCTTGCCTGCTTTGAATCAAAAAAGTAAACCATAACAAAATCTCCTTTTTCTTTGTACTTTTCATTAGGAGTATTCCATCCACCTGAACTAACAACTTCCCCAACATGGCAATTAAATCCAGGAAATTCCCTATAAAGTTTAATGTACTCATTTTCTAACCATTCTCGAGCTTCCGCCTTTGATACTCCCTCTTGAAGGGTGTAAAATCTAGGAGCAATCACCCATTTATAATCCTGGGAATCATTCGATTCATTTTCATCAAAAACAAAACTGGTCGTCAATATAAAAGCGATTATTGAAAGCGCCCCAAATAATAAATTCTTCATATCTTTTTATGTTTTGGTGAATTATCTTTTATTGCTTCTCACAATTTAGTATACGCATTACGTATATCCTATAGGGCGATATACCTATGCTAATCTTTCCTTATAAGGGCAGTCTGGACTCGGAGCCACTTGATTTCTCATGCCTTTTGGTTTAGAGCAACGATGCTTACAAAACGAAACTTTATACCAAGTTTGTTGCTGTTATATTGCGCAGCCCTCTCCTCGTGTGACCGGCTTCACTAAATATCACTTTGTTATTGGCGTAGAAATCTTGTGACTGTTTCTTTCACGAGTTTTTGATCGCAGATAAAGCCCATATGTCCACAGTCGTTGTCAAGTTCAAGTAAGGTAGCCCCAATGGTTTTCGCTAGCTCGACGGAAGCACTGGGATTCACTAGGTGGTCAGATTTAGAAACAATTATTAGAGTTTTGGACTTGATCTGCACTTTCAAATCAGCTAGGGTTTTTTTTGAACTCTGATAAATATCTTGTTTTATTATAGCGTTAATCTGACAAAGGTAGTCGTCTGGTTTAATTCTTTTTAGAAGGTCTGTTTGCCGCGCCAACATTATAGAATCAACTTTTTCTTGTTTTGCCGTGCGAAGCCAATTTGATGGCGTGTAAATATTTAGCGTGTTAACATTTGAAGCCATTCGTAGTGCCAATTCTTTGGATTTTTCATCTTTTGCTGGCATGCTAAGTAGAGCAGCCATTGTCTTCAAAAACACCAAGTCATAAGATGTTAACTTTGGTGATCCTACAATCGAAATGGCATTATCTGCAAAGCTCGGATATGATACTAACCATTCCATTACCTGAAATCCACCCATAGAACCTCCCCATTAGTACTTTCACATGATTAATACGAAGGTGCTTTGTCAACAATTCGTACTGCGAATTAGCCATGTCCCGAATCGTAATTTCAGGAAATGAGGGATTGTTGGAAGGTGAAGAAGAGATACCGCTCCCAAAAGCATCAACCACAACAACATAAAAACCGGCTGTATCCATCAACAAGGGAACTATATCGTCGCACGCTTCTTTGCTCTTACTGCCAAGCCAGGTAGGCCATAAAACTACATTACTTTTGTCTGCATTCAGTTTGCCAAGTGTGCTATAACCAATTATACAATCTTTTATTTCTTTGCCAGAAACGGTTTTGAAGTTTCCCAGCGAAACAGTTTTAGAAACACACTGTGCACTGAGTTTATTTCCTAAACACACCAGTACAATAAATTATATTTTTATGTACATCATTATACGTGTACATTAATAACTTATGTAAGTTAACCTATTTTGGCAAGTTGCCGATCTGAACGCCTTAATATTTCAACGCTGCTTCTCCTTCTAAAGGTTAGGGGTTTGCTTCCTAGTTTTCGTTCATAGTTTCAATGTATAAGAATCCTGCAAGGTCGGCACTTTAATTATAGTCTTGAATT
>JAICGN010000252.1 GCA_025923075.1 Chitinophagaceae bacterium | reverse complement strand
TGCCAAGTGCTTCAAACCAATGAAAGTAAGGGAGTGCGCGACTTTTAATACATTAGCACATAAGGGGCAAAATATTATCAGGAAAGCATTATCGAATGTCTCAATTTTTGTAGCATGAGCGGGATAACTATCGAAGCATATACTGATATTCATAAAAATGACGTAGCGGATCTAATTCTCAGTATCCAAACCGGGGAGTTCGGTATTCCTATAACTTTAGGGTTGCAGCCAGATCTGAATGCGATACCTGAATTTTACCAAACAAATAACGGGAACTTCTGGATTGCAAAAATTGACGAGGAAATAATTGGAACAATTTCTCTTTTAGATATTGGAAATCGGCAGGGTGCATTGCGCAAAATGTTTGTTCGCAAAGATTATCGCGGTAAAGAATTTGGCGCCGGTCAGAAGCTGTTAACTACTTTACTTGAGTGGAGCAAGCATAAAGGAATCACAGAAATATTTTTAGGTACAACCGAAAAGTTTGTTGCCGCGCAACGGTTTTATGAAAAAAATGGGTTTCAAGAAATCCAAAAGCAGGAATTACCCGAAACCTTCCCGGTAATGGAAGTTGACATTAAGTTTTACAGACTTGCAGTTGAATAGCAAAAACGGTTTTGTAACATAAACATTGGAAATTGCGGCTACAACAGGCACGGGACATTCAAAATATCTGCTATGAAATGGATCACAAGAGAACGACCAAAGATTGACCGCATTGCATGCCCCTGGCTTATCAAAAATTTTGTAGATAAGGATGCGGAGTTTATTTATACACCTGCTGACAGTGTAAAAGAACAGGCAAAAAAATTAAATGCGACCCCCTTTGACATTCCTGATGTTGAGTTTTCACATCATGATGACAAATGCACTTTTGATTACATTCTTGAAAAATATAAGATTAAAGATCATGCGTTAGATACCCTGGCTGTTATCGTCCGGGGGGCCGACACCGACAGGCATGATATAGCAAGCGAGGCATCAGGTCTTTGGGCCATCTCGGCAGGGTTGGCTTACAATATCAAGGATGACTATGAATTACTCGAAAAAGGAATGATCATTTATGATGCGTTGTATAGCTGGGCTAAGCATTTACAAAAAGAAAAGCATACACAGAACCCTGTTGATCATTTATTCATCGATGTTTTCAATAAATTCATAAAACAAAAAGCAGCGCAAAAGAAAACTCCTGATTGGGTAAAAGAACTGAAAGAAATAATACAGGATCAGATTGATACTAATTTGAGCTTGACCAACATTTCAAAAAGCCTTGACATACATCCTTCCTATTTATCCCGTGAATTTTCCAAACACTTCAATAACCTTTCCTTTGGTGAGTACACAAGAAAGATGCGTATTGAAAAAGCGATCGAACTAATGAAGACAAGTCCTTATTCATTGACAGAAATATCCTATCTGACTGGCTTCTCAGATCAAAGCCATTTTACAAGGATATTTAAAAAACATACGGGTCAGAATCCTTCATCGTTTCGTAAAAAACTTTTGAAAAAGTAAATTTCATTCTAAAGGTTAGTTCCGTTCTATTTTCACTTGTTACATACCTGTATTATTGCAGGCAGAATTCATTGGAATGGAGACGGACGGAACTGTATTACTCAATACTTATAATGTAATTGACCTTTTAAGCCTCGAAGACTGTATGTCGGCAGTTGAAGGTGCTTTTAAGCTATATGGAGAAGGAAAGGCATTGCCACCGAAAGTGTTAGGCATTCATACAGACAATGGTGGTTTTCATATCAAGGCAGGTGTATTGAATCTTAACAGAAATTATTTTGTTGTAAAGATCAATTCCAATTTTCCCGGAAACAGGAAAACGTACAACCTCCCGCTTATCCAGGGTGTAGTGGCAGTATATGATGCAGAGAATGGAAAGCTATTGGCCCTCCTGGATTCCATTGCAATTACAATAATAAGAACCGGCGCTGCTACCGGCGTAGCTGCTAAATATCTTGCAAAGGCGAATTCAAAAACCGCTGCAGTTATCGGATGTGGCAACCAGGGAAGAATATCACTTAGGGCTATCATTCAGACAAGACAGCTTGAAAAGGTTTTTGTCTTCGATACGGATAAGGATCAGGCAACCCGATTCGCAAAAGAAATGAGAGAGCAAATGAAAATTCCAGTAACCGCCGTTGATGATTTTAGAATAGCTGTACAGCAATGTGATATTTGTGTTACCTGCACTACGTCTACAAAATCATTTCTTGGATCCGCTGATGTTGTACCGGGAACATTTATTGCTGCCGTCGGCGCAGATAGTGAACATAAACAGGAATTGTGTCCTGAATTGCTTGTTTCTTCAAAACTGGTAACTGATCTGACTGAACAATGTGCGACAATCGGAGAGCTCCATCATGCATTAGAAGCAAACTTGCTCACTATTGATTCTGTTCACGCAGAATTAGGTGAAGTTATTGCAGGCAAAAAACAAGGCAGAGCCTGTGACGACGAAACTATAATTTTTGACAGCACCGGGACTGCCTTGCAGGATGTGGCCGCCGCCGCAATTGTTTATGAAAAAGCAATTGCGAATCACATCGGGATCAAACTGAATTTTTCCGAAGTAAAGGCAAATAGCAATTCCGAGACGATAAAGAAAAATCAAAAAGATATCAAAACATTGCAATGGTGGTTTCCTTTTAAATAAAATAGATTTTCATGCAACAACCCATTACCAGACAACAGATCGAGGAATTGCAGCACCAAAACAGGAATGTAAAGCTTATTGATATCCGTCCGGCGGCTGAATATGAGAAAATGCGCGTACCGGGTTCGTTCAATATGCCTGCAGAAACTATTACAGATAACATTGCAAAATTTGACACGAATGATACAATAGTTTGTATCTGTACTAAAGGACTGGAACGTTCGCAACATGCGGCTGATGCAATTTCTGCTATGGGCTTCGCTAATGTTTTTTATTTAGTAGACGGTGCGGTCGGCTGGCTGCGTGAGAAAACCTGATAGGGAAAAGAACGCGAAGTGCCAAGTGCCCAACCATTACTCCAAAGCCAGCACCAAAAAATATGGAACAACAAACCAGACCCGCTTATTCATTAGCACAGCTTACAAAATATTTTTTCAAGTTAGGCACGATCGGTTTTGGAGGACCGGTTGCATTGGTAGGCTATATGCACCGCGACCTGGTTGAAAATCGTAAATGGATCTCGGAAGAAGAGTATAAACAGGGTTTGGCGTTGGCA
>JAICGN010000251.1 GCA_025923075.1 Chitinophagaceae bacterium | reverse complement strand
GTGATAGCATAAATCTGGTGTTGTCTGTTTTGTCTTGATACATAGCTGATGAATTGATGCTGGCTATTCCACTGCGGCGGGCCTGCATGGTATTCATACCACATTGTGGTGGTGTCATCCTTGGGGAAATGGGTCAATTGAACTTTATTGCTTCCATCCAGATTCATTTTCCATAGTTCATCAGGCACAGTTCTTCTTAGATTTCTGTCAGGCCTGTACGCAAGAACAATTTCATTTCCACCGGGTAATAAGATCGGATCTCTTTTTGTGGAGACAGTATCATTAGTAAGTTGCTTGTAGTTTCCATCTTTAAGATTGATCAAAAATAATTGAGCTCTTAGTTTCCCAATTCTTCCCAAAACGATCATTTCAGTTCCATTGCTGCGGCTTCCCATCCAGCTGTCTTCCAATTGAAGAGTACTTAATTTCTTTTTGTTATTGCCATCACCATCCATTTGATATAAGAAGTAACAGCGGTGGCAAGTATCAATATCACTGATATAATATACTTTGTCCTCGTAAGCATAATACACCCATTCAACTCCCGGTGTATTAGTGAGGTTCTTTTTGCCGGTGCCATCCATATTCATACTATAAATATCATAGTTATCTCTTGCCGTATCTTCAAATACATTGTATACTATTTTATATTGCTGTTTTTGTGCAACAGCATTTTGCTGAAAAGCGAACAGAAAGTATCCCGATATCAGCGTGACGACGCAACTTAGCCTCATAGTAGTAATTAAGCCTGGTTTATAAATACTTTTCAGAAAAGGACATTTCATTTATATAAGAAAAATTCAAATTAGTTGATATGTGCGAAGTCGGGACAGGCTTTTTACCCTGCCTGGTCATAAGATTTTTTGATCCATTCGAACAATTCTTTATTGATCATTTTCTCATCTTCCACTTTGATGCGGTGTGTGCACATCGCATTCCAGCTACCGGCAGCAATTACATTACCGGAGGGTGGAACTCCTTTTATATTTAATCCCACATCGAACCTGTCTTTTGTTGAAGGCTGCAGAATAGCGAACTGTTTTTTTCTTCTCAAACTCACATAAGCTTTCTTAGGTGATATTTCAATATCGTTTCCAAACTTGTTTATTTCATTCATGATCTTATCATACCAGGGTTTGAGGTTTTCCTTTCCTTTGTATTGCTCCGCTATCCAATCTGTATCATTTTCGGCAGCGCCGGCATGACTTTGTTTTGCATAATGCACCACCATGTTTGCGTTGCCATGAGTGAAGCCATGTTTTTCCTTCAGGAAATTAACCAGCTCGCCGTGTTTTGCTAAACCTGATTTGTTTACAATGGCGATCCATTCGTTTATTTTTTTCCCTGTGCTTTTTTCAATGTTAGCGATTTGTGTGGCATACGCCTTATCCAATGATTCACTCATAAAATAGATTTTTGTTGCGGGCAAATTATAAAAAACAAATCAACGCGCATTGTAAAAAATTAACCTCTCAGGTGATGGGAATATAATTCAGATAAGGCCCCCGCTTTTCGAGATAAGCGGCAGGATTTAAACCTGAGAAGGCATGGAATTCTTTTATAAAATGTGACTGGTCGAAATATCCGCCTTCATAGGCGAGCATTGACCAATCAACCTTTTTCTGCTGCTCGATTAAATGGATCACTTTCTGAAATTTGTAAATCCGCGAAAACATTTTTGGTGAAAGACCAACATATTTCCTGAAAAGTGTGATCAAATGCTTTTGAGTAATGCCGGTTTTATCCGAAAGATTTTTGATCGTCCACATCTGGGGAGATTGCACCAATTGGTTCACTGAATAGTGAACCAGGGCATGATTTTCCATCTTATTTTTTCCCTTTTGGAAAAGATAATTTTCAAGAATCGAAAATCTCCGGTCAATGTCACGCTCATGAAGAACAGCTTCGCGAATACTATTTATTTCATTGCCCCAAATACTGTCCAGGTCAACGGTAAGATCATTTAATTCCAGCATAGGAAAATCGACAAATGGATAGCAACCACCCGGTTTAAAGTGAACGCCGATTATGTTGGATACCGATGCATCGATCAGGATATATTTGGTCTTCATTCCAGATATCCAGCTTCTCCTGAATGTCGTATAGGAAGTCGCTTCTTCATTATGATACAATTTCTTTGGGTCTTCAGTGAGATCGATCAGCAAGTCGATCGATCCGTCGGGCAGGAGTTTCTCCATGTAATACTCAGCCTGGAATCCCTGATAATAAAAGAAAAAATCAATGAATTGGGATAGCGGCAACCCCGGTATATATATACGATAGATCATTTACTGGCATTTACTGACGGCAAGTCCGTAAGGATGTACTTTGGCCTGCATGATCTTAGCCTTTACGGCGGGATCATCCATCATGAATTGCATGGCTTCTTTTTCGTCCTTAGCATAAAACACCACTAGACCCATCATCTCCGGGTTATTCAATGGAAGTTCTGTACGGCCGGCGAGCACCACCACTCCCTCTTCTTTCTTTTTAACCAGTCGTTGAAAATGTTCGCCAACAATGGCCTGGTCGGCAGCCGTCCAGTTCTTTTCGTCCTGGAATTTTTCGGGCAGTGTCAACACACCCAGCCAGGCTTTTTTATCTTTTGTATCATTTTGTGCGACCAGCTGTACTGTTATAAAGCAAGCGAATAGTAAGAAAAGTTTTTTCATTGTTCTAAGTTTTATAATCTGTGAGAACCTTATCTCTTTAATTTTGATTCATATAAAGCTATCCATTCGTCCGTGGTCATCTTCGATGCCAGCTCACCGATCAGTTCAAACGGAATGTCATCAGGTTTTTTATAGCGGATACAACTTTTACCCATATCAAGTTTTTTAGGGGAGGCTTTTGCATGAGCCGCCACAAACCACTTATGCAAGGCCGGGTCTGCATAAATACCCATGTGATAAACAGCAATAAAATTCTTCTGTGAAGCAATGCCTATAAATGGCAAAGGATCTTTGGGATTGCAATGATATCCCGCCGGGTATAATGAATGCGGTACACAATAACCCATCATTCCATAACCCATCGTTTCCTTAAAGCCACGCGGTATGTTTTTTTTAATAACGGACCGCAGCTTGTTAAAAGCCTTCTGTCTTTCCTCTGGCATTTCCGCTATGTAAGCGTCAGGTGTCGCTGCTTTGGATTGCATTTGATAAAAATTATTGTTCAAAAAACTGGATCAGGTTATCATCCGGATCATTTACTAAGAATGTCTTTTTATTATTCACCGGGTCGGTAACCATCCTTCCCGTGAATTTAAT
>JAICGN010000250.1 GCA_025923075.1 Chitinophagaceae bacterium | reverse complement strand
TCCGGTAAGCTATTTTTAAATAATTCTTGATCATAATATTTATTTTAATAATTATTAATTAATAATTATTAATTATTGATTCATTCTGTTCGTAAACTTTTAACAGGATTTGCCAATGCCGCTTTGATCGCCTGGAAACTAACCGTTATCAATGCAATGGCAACTGCGATTGCTCCCGCGATTAAAAATATCCACCAGCCGATATTTATTCTGTAAGCAAACTCTTGTAACCAGTTGTGCATGATCCACCATGTAAAAGGCACTGCGACCATAAAAGCGATCAATACCAATATCAAAAAATCTTTTGCCAGTATATAAACAACTTTTTGCGTCGAGGCGCCAAGCACTTTGCGGATACCAATTTCTTTTGTTCGTTGAAGAATGTTATAGGAAGATAATCCCAACAGACCCAGGCAGGCGATCAAAATAGCCAGCATTGCAAATAAGGTAAATACTTTTCCAAATTGTTGATCGGCTTTGTATTGCTGATTATAAAAATCATCCAGGAAAAAATAATTGAAAGGATCGTCCGGGAAGTGCTTGCTCCAGATATTTTCAATAGTTGCAACGGTTTTGGGCATATCAGCACTTGAGAGTTTTATGGAATAAGCATCTCGTGAGTCCGGAACTAAGAGAAGGATCTGGGGATCAATTGCTTTTTGCAACCCCTGGTGATGAAAACTTTGTACGACCCCAATAACGGTTAGTGTGTCCCTCCTCCTTACTAATTTTTTACCTACTGCATCAGTTGGATCTTTGAATCCAAACGTCGAAACTGCCATCTCGTTTAAGATCGCTGCATTTTCATCGGTTGGAAAATCCTTTGAAAAATTTCTTCCTGACATCATCTTTAACTGGAATTGAGGAATAAAATCATAATCAATTCCAAGATGGTGAAGAATTACAGATTCTGAATTCGCGGGATTCATTCGTTTGACGCCCGTCGTCCAGAAAATTTCCTGCCCGGGAACATTGGTTGATGCAGTTACCCCCTGGATCCCCGTCTGTTTCAGTAGTTCTTCTTTAAAAGGCTGGTACGTATTCATATAAACAGAATCTCGCAACGTTGCTGCTCCATCAAGCACCAGGGTCTGATTAATATTGAAACCCAGATCCTGGTGGCGCATAAAATTCACTTGCCTTAAAACAATGATTGTTCCGGCAATCAGAATGACTGAAATACCGAATTGTGCGATGATCAATCCTTTTCTCAGCAGCAAACCCTTTGATGTATTTTTGAATGCTCCTTTTAATACACTCACTGGATTATAACCAGACATAACAAAGGCAGGATACAAACCTGAAAGCAATGTTCCGGCTACAAATAATATTATAAACCATAGCCAATAGGCATTACTCATGACAACAACGGCTGGTTCTTCTCTGCCCATTAATTGATTAAAGGTTGGCGATAAAAAATTGAATGCCAGGAAAGCTATTAACACAGCCATACAATTCATTAATAAACTTTCGACCAAAAACTGCCGGACGAGTTGAGTCTTGCCTGCACCTAATACTTTTCTTACCCCTACTTCTCTTCCTCTTTCTACCGACCGGGCCGTGCTAAGATTAACATAGTTGATCCATGCAATGACCATAATGATAAACCCGATGAGAAATATAAAACTTACAGCTCTGCCATTACCATTTATGCCCGCTTCATACTTGTAATTCGAATAAAGATGGATATCTGAAAGTGGAATAATGGAAAGGGTATATTTTAAGTTGTTAACCTTGTTTCTTTCCATACTATTGATATAACGATCACAAAAAGCAGGTAATTTGGATTCGAATTGTTTCCCTTCGATACCTGGCTTCAATTGCAGATACGTATAGAAATCGTACCAACCAAAAGATGTTTGTGCAGCATTGCTTGTATCGCCATTCGCTTTTAGCTGACTGACAAGTGTCGCATAGGAGGTCAGGTAGTTGATCCTAAGATGAGAATTGTGAGGGTGATCTTTAAACACACCGGTTACCTGATAACTACGATCCCTATTTGAACCAGGCATTTGCAATTGCTTGCCAACGGCGTCAGAAAGCCCGAAATATTTCTTCGCCATTGTTTCCGATATAATAATATTATCAGGTTCATTTAAGGCTTTGTCCGGATCGCCGCTGAGTAGCTGCACTCCAAGCATTTTTATTGCAGAAGGATCGGCAAAATAACCCTGGGTTTCTTTGAACTTCGCATTTGTATTAGCATTGACGAGGACCAGGTTATTCGGCAACAGCCTGCAAAAGTCTTCTACTTCAGGATAATCCTTCTTTATAGTGGGACCGATAGCAGGATAGACCACTGCCGATTGCCAGGCCAATTTTCCCTGCTGATAGGAATCCAGCCGCAGCCGAACGATTTGCTTTTGCTTCGATGGAAACTTATCATAGTTATTTTCATAAGAAACATATTGGAAGATAAGCAGGCAGCATGTCATACCTATCGCAAGACCAAGAATATTTAACAACGAATATCCTTTGCGCTTAACAAGATTTCTTATGGCGAGTTTTAAATAATTACTTATCATAAAAAATACTTTTATTCTGTTCGCAATGACTTGACGGGATTCGCCAATGCAGCTTTGATCGCCTGGAAACTGACGGTCAGTAATGCAATGGCCAATGCAGTAATGATGGCAATCCCGAATATCCACCAGCTAATATTTACCCTGTACGGAAAATCCTCTAACCAATTATTCATGGCCCACCATGCGATAGGGAAAGCAATCAGCGATGAAATCACTACCAGCACCAGGAAATTCTTTGACAATAACCCCACGATATTAAAAGCATTCGCTCCCAATACTTTCCTTATTCCTAATTCTTTTGTTCTTTGTTCTGCACTGAATGCGGCTAATCCAAACAATCCCATACAACCAACAATGATCGCCATGACGGTGAATATCCATAGCAGGTCACTCAACTTACTTTCTGCTTTATACATGGCGCCATACGTTTCATCCATGAACTTATAATCGAGTGGATAACCCGGCGAGAATTTATTCCACACACCATTGATATATGCAATTGTGTTTTTGATATCAGTTGTTTTTAATTTCACCGCCACTTTCAATACAAACTGCGGATAAATTTGAATAACAGAGGGTGTTACCTTTTCATGCAAACTCTTATAATGAAAATCTTCGACCACCCCGATTATTTTGCCTTTCTTAACGGGGTTGAGCGTGTCCTGTGGCACCCATTCATTCCAATGCATAGGTTGACCGATCGCTTTTTCTGGTGTACCATAACCCCATTCTTTTACTGCAGTCTCATTTACAAGAAATGCCTCTCTTACATCAGTGGCCATATCTTTTGAGAAATCACGACCTGCAATAATTCGTAATCCCAATGTTTTTA
>JAICGN010000249.1 GCA_025923075.1 Chitinophagaceae bacterium | reverse complement strand
TCCAATATCACAGGAGCCCGTAAAGCTACACACAGATCATGGCGGCCTTTAATGGAAAAATCTTCCACCTTGCCGGTATCCCAGTTTAAACTGTTTTGCTGTTTGGGTGTAGACGCTGTCGGTTTGATAGCAATCCGGAACACCAATTCATTTCCATTGCTGATACCACCCACAATACCACCCGCATGATTGGTTCTCGTTTTACCTTCCATATTCTCAATAGCATCGTTATGCTGCGAACCAAACATTTTAGCGGCGGCAAAACCGCTTCCAAATTCGATACCTTTTACAGCAGGAATAGCAAATGCAATATGTGCAATCTGCGATTCAACAGAATCAAAAAACGGTTCTCCCAGGCCAACAGGTAATCCATTCACTCTACACTCGACTATACCACCTACAGAATCTTTTGCATCAATAGCATTTTGCAGACCTTTTTCTAAATCAGATTCGCCACCGATTTCTGTAACGGCAGAGATTATATTCACTCCACCCATCAACTTCTTAGCAATAGCTCCCGCAGCAACCAATCCAGTTGTTAATCTTGCGCTGAAATGCCCACCACCCCGATAATCTTCATTACCTCCAAATTTTTGATGGGCCACCCAATCAGCATGGCCGGGCCTTGGAAAGCTTCGTTGCTTTTCGTAGTCCGAACTTCTTGTATTACTGTTTTCAAATAGTATAGTGATCGGCGCACCGGTTGTCTTCCCATTAAACAACCCGCTTTTAAAAAAAGGAAAATCTGCTTCCTGTCTCGGAGTTGTACCTTTTTGTTTGCCGCCTTTTCTTCTTTCCAGATCGGGCAACAGATCATCTGCAGACAATGCTAATCCTGCCGGGCAGCCGTCAATAACAATGCCCACGGACTCACCATGCGATTCTCCAAAAATATGTACACGGAATATGCGGCCAAATGAATTCAAAACTTGTAAGTTGATTAGTTAATAAGTTGGATCGGTAAAGATAATGATGCTCCCAATGATTGGAGATCACGATAAAAGTCGGGATAAGATTTTTTTATGGCCTGGGCCTCGTCAATGATCACTTCGCCTTCTGCTTTTAATGCTGCTACAGCGCAAGCCATCGCTATACGATGATCATGTCTTGAATGTACCCTTGCGACTCTTACTATGTTACCGCCATGAATGATCATCACATCACCTTTCAATTCAATTTTTACTCCCATTTTACCAAACTCTTCCTGCAATGTCAATGCCCTGTTACTTTCCTTATGTGTTAAGCGGCTCACCCCTTTTATACTTGTGGCTCCCTTACAATAAGCAGCTAGAGCAACCAAGGGAGGAAACAGGTCTGGACAATCCGTTGCATCAAAATCAAAACCATTCATTTCAACCGGAACTAATTGAATTTCTTTCGCATCCATGGAAATACCTGCGTTGGCGGCCATCAATGCATCAATGATAGCTTTGTCAGCCTGGGTTGATGCAAGATCTAATCCTCTTACCGAAATAGGGCCGGCAATAGCGCCAGCTACTAATAAAAAGGCGCCACCGCTCCAATCGCCTTCTACAGTGTAATGGTGAGTGGTGAGTGGTGAATGGTGAATTTCATTTCCAAAATAGAATTCTTCATAGTTTCTGTTCTCCGGTACTTTCAAACCGTATTGCTTCATTACATCCAATGTCAGATCGATATAGGGTTTGCTTTTAAGATTATTGACTTTGATAGAAACATCTTTTGCATCAGCCCCTGCATAGGCCATTAACAAACCCGTTAGAAATTGAGAACTTAATGAACCATCCACTTCAATATTTGCAGGTTGTAACGGGCCTTGTATTGCTAACGGCAGTTTACCTCCATCACTATCAATCTTTACCTGAAGTTTTGGTAAAATTTCATCAAAGAAATCCATTGGCCTTGTCAGCAAACTTCCTTCTCCTACTATTGTAATTTGCTTTTCACTTAATGCTGCTATTGAAGCAAACATTCTTATACTCAATCCACTTTCACCACAATTTATTTTGTTTGCAAAAGGATCGACTCCATTGCTGTCAACATGCCACTCTCCATCCACTAATTCTGTTGTAGCACCTAATGATTGGATGATTCCCAATGCTGCTTTATCGTCATTGCTATGACCGGGATTTTGAATAATTGTTTTTCCTTTTACCAGCAATGCGGCTGCGCAAGCCCTTTGCATAGAACTTTTAGACGCCGGTGCCTGGATGATCCCTTCTAGCTGTGATGGTTGTATTGTTACTTTCATTGATCGAACGCAGATTATTAAGATTTTAAGATTAACGCTGATTCCTTCATAACCGATCATAACGATCATGACAATCTGCGTTCTTTTATAATTCGTTGATGATGCTTTCTAATTTTTCCAAAGAAATACTTTTCACTACTCCCTTTCCTATCTTCTCCAGTAATACATAATTCATTTCTTTCCTTTCCCGCTTCTTGTCCATCTTCAACACTTCAAATGCTTTTTGTTTATCAAAAGAGGTATAGGTGGGTAAGCCATACTGTTCTAATACTTTCACTACTTTTTCCGTTTGTTTAAACCCCGTCAACTGTTCTGAATTATGGCACGCATAAGTCATACCGATGGATACAGCCTGTCCATGCATTAATTCATATTGGTTTTCCAGAGCATGACCTAATGTGTGACCAAAGTTCAACAGTCTCCTTTCATTTTTCTCAAACTCATCCTGTTGCACTACCTTGGCTTTGATCATTGCATTGCGCTGCACCAATTCACAGATTGACTTCTTTTTTCCCTGGTAGGTTTTGAAAGAACCGGCTTCCAGTTGCCTGAACATAGCAGCATCTTTGATACAGGCATGTTTGATGATCTCCGCAAAACCATTTTCCCATTCCCGCTGAGGAAGGGTATTCAGAAAGATCATATCGTGCAATATAAAAGACGGTTGCCGGATGATGCCTACCATATTTTTGTATACTCCTACATCAATACCATTCTTTCCGCCGATAGATGCATCAACCAATGCCAATAAAGAAGTGGGTACAAATCCAAACCGCAATCCTCTCATGTATACCGAAGCAACATAGCCTGTAATATCCGTGATCACCCCGCCGCCGATTCCAACCAATGTTGTTTTACGGTCGGCTTCCATTTCTATCAACCGTTCTATTACTGAATCAACCGTTGCCTGCACTTTAAATTCTTCACCGGGTTTTAATACAATTGTATTCCAACCTTTGAATCGTTTGCTATGTGCATTGTAAACATTTTCATCTGTTATCAGCACCGTTGCTTTAGGATCAGAGATCTTTCTTAAATGACTAATGCCTTCTGCGAAATAAAAATCAGTTGACGAATTGGAAAATTGAATATGCTTCATGTTATTTTATCACGCGGCGACGCAAAGACACTACGAAAACTTTGCGCCGCTGCGGCGTTGCGTGAATTTATTT
>JAICGN010000248.1 GCA_025923075.1 Chitinophagaceae bacterium | reverse complement strand
TCGAATTGCAGTCACCTGGAATATTCCAATCGCATGCGACAGAGCCACTGCAGATTTTATTCTTACCTCGCCATTAATGCAGGAAGTGTATGAGCCGGTAATTGAAGATTATTCCGAGTATATGAACAGAAAACTGAAGTAATGGGGTAAATTTGTTCCCCTGTAATTTATGCCTTTCAAACTTCATACACCTTATCCTCCGGCTGGCGATCAGCCAGAAGCCATCGATCACCTTACGCAAGGGATCCTGCAGGGAGAAAAATACCAGACCTTACTTGGTGTAACAGGTAGTGGAAAAACGTTCACTATAGCCAATGTGATTCAAAACGTACAAAAACCCACGCTGGTTCTTACACATAACAAGACCCTGGTTGCGCAACTCTATGGAGAATTCAAACAATTCTTCCCCGAAAATGCTGTAGGATATTTTGTTTCATATTATGATTATTATCAACCCGAAGCTTATTTGCCGGTAAGCGATGTCTATATTGAAAAAGATCTTTCGATCAATGATGAATTAGACAAGCTTCGTTTACAGGCCACATCAGAATTATTAAGCGGCCGCAGGGACATTATTGTAGTTGCATCCGTAAGTTGCATTTATGGTATCGGTAACCCTGATGAGTTTGCAAATGGCATCATTCGTATACACAAGAAACAAACCATCTCAAGACAGGGTTTTCTTCATTCGCTTGTAAATATTCTTTATTCAAGAACAACGATCGAGTTTAAAAGAGGAACATTCAGAGTAAAAGGAGACACGGTTGATATTAACCTTCCTTATTTGGATACAGGCTATCGCATTACATTTTTTGGAGATGAGATCGAAGAAATAGAAAGTTTTGACGTGGTAACCGGGAAAAGAATTTCAGTAATGGATAATGCCGCGATATTTCCGGCCAACCTTTACCTGGCACCGAAAGATATGATCCAGCAAATTCTTTATGAGATACAGGATGAAATGAATGCACAGGTTTCTTATTTCAAGAATTCGGGCAAATACATAGAAGCGCAACGATTAAGTGAACGGGTGAATTATGACATAGAAATGATACGTGAATTGGGCTATTGTAACGGTGTTGAAAATTATTCAAGATTTTTTGACAGAAGAAAACCGGGCACCCGACCATTTTGTCTGCTTGATTATTTTCCTAATGATTTTTTATGTGTGATCGATGAAAGTCACCAGACGATTCCCCAGGTAAGTGGAATGTATGGTGGCGACAGAAGCAGGAAATTAATTTTAGTTGATTATGGTTTTCGTTTACCATCCGCATTGGATAATCGCCCATTGAATTTTCATGAGTTTGAATCAATGCTTAATCAAACGATCTTCGTTTCTGCCACACCCGATGATTTTGAATTGGAGAAATGCGGGGGAGTGGTGGTCGAACAGGTTGTTCGCCCGACAGGGTTGCTTGATCCTCCAATTGAGATTCGTCCCAGTGTAAATCAAATCGACGATCTGCTGGATGAAATTGATAAACGTGTAACAAAAGGCGACCGCGTTTTGGTGACAACGCTTACCAAACGAATGGCCGAAGAAATGGATAAGTATCTTCATCGCATTAATATAAAATCAAAATATATACATAGCGAAGTCGATACACTGGAACGGGTAGAGATCCTTCGCCAGCTACGATTAGGCGAGATCGATGTATTAGTTGGTGTAAATCTTTTGCGTGAAGGGTTGGATCTTCCGGAAGTCTCATTGGTTGCCATACTGGATGCAGACAAAGAAGGTTTTTTACGCAATGAAAAGAGTTTGACTCAAACGGCAGGTCGGGCCGCAAGAAATGTTGATGGGCTTGTTATTTTCTACGCTGATAAGATGACGGAGAGTATGCAGAAGACAATTGATGAAACTGATCGCCGTCGTGAAAAACAGGTCGCATATAATATCGAGCACGGCATAACGCCAAGAACGATCAAGAAAACCACTAAAGATGTTTTTGCTCAAACATCTGTGTTAGACATAAAAGGGTACGATCCAAAGAATCCATATGCTTTAGCCCCGGATGGAGAATTAGTAACTGTTGCGGCCGAAGAGCAAATTGAATACAAAACCATTCCACAAATGGAAAAAGCCGTTTCAAAAATTAAAAAGGAAATGGAGAAAGCTGCCAGAGACCTGGATTTTATGGAAGCAGCCAGGCTACGGGATGAAATGTTTATTCTCCAAAAGAAACTTGAGGTGATGAAAAAGTGAATCCACTTCGCAAAAGTCACTCGTAGATCTACGAGTCGAATTAAAGTACATTTGACCGATTTTAATTTTTAGCTTTTACAAAATTTTGAGGCTCATTATTCGTTTTATAGTTTAGTCGAACGAATCTAAATCCAATTTTTATGAAAAGACGCATCCGTAAAATCGTTAACTTTTTTGCTTTTAACCTGCTGTTTTTCGCGCTCTACCTTAACTTCATTCACAAAGACAGAGCTAGTAATGACGTAGCTCCTGCGGCTGTTGTCGGCGCTCAAGCCAATAACGCTGTTTATACAGGTACGGTCCTTGTTCAGAATCCTGAGAAGTTGTTGAATAAAGACGAAAAGTCAACTCAGAACAGCCAGCAGTAAACTATTGCTTAAAAGATTTTATGCCTTAACCGGTTATATGCCCGGTTAAGGCATTTTTATTGGCTCGCTCCGATTTTTTTAACTTAGCGGGATGTCAAAAAAACTTTTTCTGCTCGATGCCCTTGCCCTGGTGTTCAGAGCCTACTATGCACTCATTCGCAATCCACGAATAACATCAAAGGGAAAGAATACAAATGCCCAGTTTGGCTTTACAAATACCTTGCTTGAGCTCATCAATAACCAGAAGCCAACGCATATGGCGGTGTGTTTTGATACGGAAGCTCCAACCGACCGGCATACAGATTATGAAGAGTACAAGGCCAACCGCCAGGATGCCCCTGAAGATCTGTTGGCAGCATTACCGGATATTAAAAAAATTATCCAGGGATTTAATATCCCCGTAATTGAACTTGATGGCTATGAAGCGGATGATATCATCGGTACATTAAGCAAATTAGCAGCGAAAGAAGGATACGAAGTCTATATGGTAACCTCCGATAAAGATTATGGTCAATTGGTAAATGATAAAGTAAAAATTTATAAACCCGGTTACCAGGGTGGTGATGTTGAAATAATGGGACCACAGGAAGTTTGTAACAAATGGGGAATTAAAAATGTCAGCCAGGTAATCGATGTGTTGGGACTGATGGGTGATGCAGTTGATAATATTCCCGGGATTCCAGGCGTGGGAGAAAAAACGGCTGCAAAACTTCTTGCAGAATACGAAACATTGGAAAACGTGGTAAACAACGCAGGGAATATAAAAGGCAAACTTGGTGAAAAGGTGGCTGCAGGTAAAGACCTTGCCGTGTTAAGTAAAAAATTAGCAACCATTATCACAAATGTCCCGGTTGAATTTCATGAAGAAAAT
>JAICGN010000247.1 GCA_025923075.1 Chitinophagaceae bacterium | reverse complement strand
TTCTGCACCGGTAATGTCAAGCGTCAATCCACCTGTATTTTGATAGGCCTTAATTTTTACAGAGTCATTTGTAGTAAGATCAGGAGAAATTGTTTCCCAACTTACACCTTTGTTTGTACTCTTATGTAAAAACTGGCTCCCATAATAGATCGTTTTTTTGTCAAAAGGATCCTGCGCGATAGCAGAGTTCCAGTTCCAGCGCAACATAATAGAAGGATCCAATGATGGAGGTTTTAGAAACCAGCTTTCACCGGTTTTCCAATTTCGTTTTCCAACATTTCCGCCCTGGCTCATGCTGTAAACCCAACTTGCATCTTCTGCATCCGGCATTACATCAAATCCATCGCCGCCACCCACATTGTTCCAGTAATAATTCCTGATGCCCCCATTCGTCCATGTATAACCGGGACCATGCCAGCTGCCATTATCCTGCATCCCGCCCATTACATTATACGGCATTTCATTATCAACATTGATATGATAAAATTGACCGACGGGAATTTTTTCATCAAACACCCAATTCTTACCACGATCTCTGGAAATACCAATACCTCCATCGTTTCCTTCAATGATTAGGTTAGGGTCATTTGGATTGATCCACCATGCATGATGGTCAGGATGTATTCCTGAATAGGGGATCATCGTTGAGAAGGACTTGCCACCATCTTCACTAAAGGTTATTGTTGAGTGTACATCATAAATACGATTTTCATTTTGCGGGTCGACATAGATTTCCTGGTAGTAAAATGGGCGGTCAGTGATTTCGGCAGCATTACTGTTTATCAACGTCCATTTAAAGCCACCATCATCGCTTTTATACAAGCCATTTTTTGTTGCTTCCACTTTTGCATAAACTCTTGTTGGCATGCTGCGGGCAAAAGCAACACCTATTCTTCCCAGTTGTCCTGCGGGCAAACCATCTTCACTTGAAAGTTTTTTCCATGTTTTACCTCCGTCAACTGTAATATGCAGACCGCTGCCCGCGCCCCCACTTTTTAAATTCCATGGTGTTCTTCTGAACTGCCACATGGCGGCGATTAGTTTGTTAGGATTCGAAGGATCCATCACTAAATCAGCACAACCTGTCGTATCATTTGCATATAGAATTTTATTCCATGTTTCTCCGCCATCAGTTGTTTTGAACACGCCCCTCTCCGGATGTTCAGCATAAGGGTTACCAATTGCGGCAACATAAACTGTGTTTGTATTAACCGGGTCAATCACTACTCTGTGAATACAAATAGTTTTATCAAGTCCCATTTTTTTCCATGTCTTGCCGGCATCCAACGATTTATAAACACCTCCACCAAGATTGAGTGAATTTCGGGGATTCCCCTCTCCTGTTCCTACCCAAACAATGTTTGGATTATTTTGCTGAATGGCAATAGCGCCGATGTTTTGTAAAGGCTGGTCATCAAAAACCGGGGTCCACTTATGCCCGCTGTTCTCGGTTTTCCAAACACCGCCTGAAGCAGCACCAACATAGATCGTGTTTGGATTCGACGCAACAGCATCAACAGCGGTAATACGTCCACTCATACCAGCCGGGCCGATATTACGGGGCTTCCAGTTCTTAAATTGTTCAAGACTAACTTTTTGTGCAGCAGTAAATAAACAGATCAACGCACTAAACGTGCAGACTAAAGTAGTTTTTCTCATTGCATGTGATGGTTTAAAAAAATAAACTTACTTAAAAACGACGACTAAGGAAAAATTTTCGATGAATGGTGAGTTTCAGAGCAAGCCAATAGATTCGAACGCAGATTTTGAAAGATAAAACGATTTAATTAATGATTCTTATAATCAAACCGGCCTTCAGTGATTTTATAAACTTTACCATCAGTTGAATTATAACCTTCAAATTCAAAGCGACCACTAATTATCTTATTAATACTATCGGATTTCAATATTTCAATCCAACCCACATGAAGATCATCGGTGAAATAAGATTTTCCATTGAAATTATAAAAGCCATAGTTATGGATTTGACCGGTTCCAAAGTGTATCTCTCCTGTTGTTTTATTTAATAAATACATTCCCGGTTGTAAATAACCAACTCCCGAATAATTCCGACAAAACAAAGTTATATAGCCATCTGGGCTATTAGTTTCAATTAATATATGTACTCCTGGAAAAAATGCGGTTTCAAAATACCCTCCACTTGTAGGGTAAAGAGCCACAGCACCTCCAAATACTCCCTTTGGTACCCAAGGCACTCCATTTATTTTGCAGCCAATAGTATTCCTTCCTTCAAATGTTAGTGGTGGCAGTTCGTTATTATTATTGTTCTTCTTCTTACAGCCATTTCCTATAAGCAACAAACTAAGTAAAAATATGTATAAGAAATTCGTATAGTTCATTTCCCTTTCTTTACCTAATCTACCAAAATAAAAAACTCCGGCAATGAGTTTGCCGGAGTTTTCAATAAAAGAAGTTTATCAGAATGGCTTAACAGTCTTTACTCCCGGCGTAATGTTTGAACTTTCGGGATAAAGAACTGCTTTTACCATATTATTCAATGTCAAAAATTTCTTTGCTGCCTGTTGTAGATCTTCAGGCTTAATGGCATCCACTCTTTTTTCATAATCCAAAATATTTTCCGGATTTGTTTGATCGATCCACGAATTTGATAAACCAGAAAGCCACCAATCATTGCTCTGAAGGTTCACATGATATTGTTTTTTCCATGTTTCTTTTACCTTATCAAGATCTTTTTGCTCTATCCCTTTTTCCTGCGCATCTTTTATGATGTCAAAAAATGCCTTGCTTAATTTTTCCACATTCTCAGGCCCGCAAGGCAAACCGGCAGAAATGGTATAGTGAACATAAGGTCTTTTATAAATAGTACCACCCATACCGCCACCATAGATACCACTCATTTCTTCACGAAGTTTTTCAATGATCTTGATATTTAAAACCTCCAGCAATGCAGCAAGATTCATTTTGTCTTCACGGCTATATTCGGTTTCGCCTTCAAACATAACTGTGATCATGGCTTGTGCTTCTTTGCCTTTTTTCAGATTCGCTTCTGTTAAACCTTTTACCATCCTGATGCCGTTGTCTTTGAATCGATTTTCTTTTGGCGATGCCGGCAACGAACCGATATATTTCTCCAGTAATGGTTTTGCTTTTTCAACATCAATGTTTCCCACAAAGGTGTAATGCATACCATGCGCATTGCCAAAGATCTGGTTGTAAATGGCAAACAACTTATCAAGATTCAAACGATCAAAATCTTCCGATGCAGGTATCTCATTTGCCCATGGATTATTGTTATACGCGATCCTGGTAAGACTGTCCTGGAACCATGTTTGAGGATATTGTCTTACAAATTGAAGTGCCGCTTTATTTTTCGTAACAAAGGACTTGAATAATCCTTCATCCTTTCTTGGTTGTGTATAATACAAATACATCATCTGCAGAAAGGTTTCAAAATCCTTTACACTGCTTCGGCCTTCAATGCCTTCTTCGTGTTGGTTGATATAAGGAAAAACTGAAACCGTTTTG
>JAICGN010000246.1 GCA_025923075.1 Chitinophagaceae bacterium | reverse complement strand
TTTCGATGTATAGGCCAACATTCTCTAACAATACAGTGGATATGGCAAGGCCAGGGCAACTAAAATAATACTCCAATGTCTCCTCCGGCACGCCAGGGATCAACTTAAAAAGATCCTGGTAAAATCTATTTTTTTCTTCAAACGAAAGCTGGTTGACAAAAAAATCAATTCCTTTTTCTTTGGCTTCCTTAAAACTGTTCCAGTGAGCACAATCAAAATAAGGAATGGTTACCTGGAAAGGGACAGCATGTTTGTCTGCAAGCCAGATATTCATATCATCCTTTGCTTTGTAGTCTATGATAAACCCGGTATGTTCAACATGGATATTTAAGTGAACGAATTGTTCATATACAACCTGGATCACCTCTTTTAGCTCTTCACTTTTTTGCATGCCCATTGTTCTGCTTCTCACTCTTTCCAATGCTGCTTCTATTTGTCCTTCTCTTGCCTGCGCTTCTGCTTTTTGCAGGTCAAGAAATCTTGTATAGGTCTGCTCAAAAACCTTTGCAAAACGTTGGAGGATATTTGCGTTTTCATCTGAAAGCGGTTCGGCTCCTAATGATTGTAAAGCACCATAAGTCATGAAGGCTGTTGATAGCATCACTGACTTCAATCCAATCATTACATTTTTTGCTGCGGCAGGTACATTTTTGAAATCAGTTTGGGTAAAAAAGATTTGATCAAAGTTTTGTTTCATCTTGCCGGCATATTCATATACCACATATCTATCGCCTTGTTTCCAGGGTTTCAAAAGCGCGTCCTGATAAGGATGATTAAAATAAGGTACGGTATAACTTACCGGAAAGATTTCCTGTGAAAAACCCGATACCCAATACTGTGCACTATTGGATTCTTTATCTATGATTATAATATTGCAGGCACTGGATTCAAAATGCAGGAGTTTTAGTTGTTCATAAATTACGAGCACCGCTTCCCTAAGCTCATCACTCTTTTGCATCGCCATTGTTCTTGCACGAACTCTTTCTAATGCTAGTTCAATTTCTGCTTCTCTTGCTTGTGCTTCTGCTTTTTGCAGATCAAGAAAACGTGTATAGGATTGTTCAAACACGTTTGCAAAACGTCGAAGAATTGCGTTTTCATCTTCACTGAATGGCTCACCGTAATAGTTACTGATGGTTACACTTGTGTGTTTTGTGAAAGCTATAGACCAAACAAGACCTGGCGCTGCATAGGTATATTTTTTTCTTTCTTCGGGAGCATTTCGTGCAATACTGTTGGCATATATATGATCAAATAAAATATCCTTTTCTTCTTTTGTAAAAACGAAGGATAGAAGATCGGTACCTTCCTTGTAAGCTTCTTTTGGCCGGTTGAAACAGGGATGATCAAGATAAGGTATATGAAGTTTGTCCGGGTACATAGGGACACCCGAATTGTATAACCAAAGATTCCAGTCTTTCTCCAGGTAATCTGTATTGAAATTGACTGAATCGAATTTAACATGAAGTAGTTCCAGTTGCTCACCTAAAACTTTTACCACATCAAGCAGATCAGAACTCTTATGCATCGCCATGGTTCTTGCTCTTACTCTTTCCAATGCCGCTTCTATCCGTGCCTCTCGTGCCTGTGCCTCCGCATTCTTGAGATCAAGAAAACGTTTATAGGCCAGATCAAATGCGGCACCTATCTTTAATAAAATGGATTCTATTTCAACCGGGGGTTCATTTATGAAATCAGTGATCAATCTTCCATTAGCAAGCTTCACAGCACGGTGCCAACCATGCTTTATCTTGTTGATCTTAATAAGTTTTCTGATCTCATCGGCTGTTCTTTTATCGTACTGGCTCAACCATTTCAATGTTATTTTGAGATCATTTGCATCCTGTTCAATTGCAATGATCTTTTTCTTTGAGCGCCATATTTTTTGCAAGTATAACCGCGGATCAGCTTGAACCATATTGAAAGTGATGTCTGCACTATAACGTCCGGTAGTTTCCAGGTCCGTTATATCCCAAAATCTGACACTTCCATCCTCCTGTTTCAGGCAAATCGATACTGCGGTTACTCCATCAAGATTTAATCCTAATAATTGATTACGTAATGTTTTAACGACCTCAATGATCTCTTCCGATTTATGCATGGCAAGAGCCTTTGCTCTTACTCTTTCTACAGCAGCTTCAATTTCCAGTTCACGGTTTTTATTTTCTAATTCGATAGTTCTTCTTTTTACCGCATCCCGGAGCTGCAGGTTTTCTGCTTTGATTTTTTCTGCAGCCAGTTGTTCACCTACCTCAGCTCTCATATCAGGAAAAGAACCATGTTGATGTACCAGTTTCCACCCTGTCTTTGTATGTTTAAGAATTGCTGATACCCGGACATGGCCATAAAATGTCCATTTCTTATCCATTAAAAAATAAAGATCACATCGCTCATTGACCAAAACATTGCTGTCAACTTCATTTACATTGATCTTCCTGTTGCGGAATTGAGCTTTACCCACCAACTGATCTGCAGTCGCTTTATAAAAGCGGAGTGTTTCTTTTTTATTATTAAAAACTTCACTTACTGCTGTGCCAAACACGGTAATGTCATCATCCAACATAGCAGCAAAAGTTTTCATATCTCCATTGAGATAGGCATCCCAGTAAGCTTTGTATACTTTCAAAACTTCTGCTTCCAGTTTCTTGGTCAGCTTCATTTTTAGTTGTTAGCAGGTAAAAAAATAAAAAACTCACTTCCTTCCCCTTCCTTCGTCTCCACATTTATTTCACCGCCATGCGCTTTGATAATATCATAACTTAGCGACAAACCCAACCCGGTTCCATGCCCGGTTGGTTTTGTTGTAAAAAATGGTTGAAATATCTTATCCAATACTTTCTGCGGAATACCATTACCATTATCTGCAACTCTTATTTCCACTTTACCGTTTATTCTTTTTGTTGTGACAGTAACGGTTGGTTCATAACCTTCGGCATTTTGTTTTTTCTTTTCTGCCACCGCATAGAATGCGTTGGTAATTAAATTGAGAACGGAACGGCCAACGTCCTGTGGGACAATGTTGATCTTGCCTACCTTTTCGTCATACTCAGTTTTCATGGTTGCATTGAATGATTTGTCCTTTGCCCGCAATCCATGATAGGCCAATCTTAAATATTCATCTGCCAGGGCATTAATATCAGCAGGTTCTTTTATGCCGCTGCTGGTGCGGCTGTGTTGCAACATGCCTTTTACAATTGCATCGGCACGCTTGCCGTGATGACTTATTTTTTCTTCATTGTCTGTCACATCTTTTGCAATAGCTTGTACTTCCTCATAATTTCCTTTTTCAATTTCTTCATTCATTTCAGCAAGCAATTCTTTATTTACTTCGGAAAAATTATTGACGAAGTTCAGCGGGTTCTGTATTTCATGTGCGATACCGGCGGTAAGTTCTCCCAACGAAGCCATTTTTTCTGATTGCACCAACTGAGCCTGAGTCTGTTTCAGGTCAACCAATGTATTTTCAATCTGCTCTTTGGCTAATTCCAGTTTATTAAAATCTTCATATCG
>JAICGN010000245.1 GCA_025923075.1 Chitinophagaceae bacterium | reverse complement strand
CGGTTACATTGTCCGCAAAAGAAACAGGGGTTACGCTCAGTTGTGCTTTTGATTTTTTTAGTAATTATAGAAAGTCGTGAAGGGATCACTTTTACCTGTGCTTGTTGAGCCGCACGTTTTATAAACAATTCATGCAAGCGGGGTTTTGGTGGTGGTAAAAAAATTCCATCAGGATCGTTTTCGAGTCCTTCGTTTGTTCCAAATATCCCGATCAACTCATCGATTCTATCATAATAAGATTTGATATCTTCATAACCAATTGGCCAATCATCACCAAGCCCATCAAGACTTCTTCTCTTAAAATCTTTGGGGCCAAACCGGAGAGAAATTCTTCCCCAGTGATTTGTCCTGCCCCCAAGCATTCTTGCGCGCCACCACAGCCAATCAGTACCCGATGCTTTTGTGTAAGGCTCGCCGTCAATCTCCCAACCCCAATAGCTTGCATCAAAATCGCCAAACGGACGGAGCTTTGTTGAGGCGCCACGGCGCGGACTTTCCCAGGGATTCTTTAATTGTGTAATGTTCTTTTGCGGATCATACATGTAACCAGCTTCGAGAAGACAAACTTTTAATCCTGCATTTGCCAATACATAAGCGGCCATTCCACCGCCTGCCCCTGAACCTACTATTACAGCATCATATTTCTTTGGCTGTTTCTTAACCTGGAGATCGCCCATGATTGCAATCGTTTTATTTGGGCGTCAATTTACACGATTAAGTAGCACATTGCATATTTTTTATAAAATTTCTCCTCACGTTCGTTAGCATGAGTATATTCGTTTACGAAAATTGTTCACATACTAATGAAGAAAACTCTTATGGTTTTTGCCTGGCTCTTTAATTTATTTTCAGCAAAGGCACAGAAAAGCATTTACGATAGTTATCCTGTTTATAAAGGGACGGATCTTGGGTTGACTTTTTCGTCAAAAAACAAGACTTTTAAAATATGGGCGCCAACTGCTGAACAGGCTCAGCTGATTTTTTATAAAGACGCTGTTGGTGGCAATCCGCTTTCCGCCTATCAGATGACAAAAAGAGAAGGGGGTGTTTGGGAAGCAGATCTTATTGGTGAGTTCAAAGGGTGGTTTTACGCTTTCAAAGTAATGATAAACGGGCAATGGTTAGGTGAGGTTCCTGATCCCTATGCAAAAGCAGTCGGGGTAAATGGTAAACGAGCGATGGTAGCTGATCTGAAGGAAACAAATCCTCCTGGCTGGGAAAAAGATAAAAGCCCCTTGTTTAAAAATAAAACCGATGCGATCGTTTATGAATTACATGTTCGTGATGCAAGTATTGCGGATAATTCCGGAATTAGGAACAAGGGAAAATTTTTAGGATTAACAGAAACGGGAACTAAAAATGCAGAAGGACTTTCAACGGGACTTGATCATATAAAAGGATTGGGAATTACCCATGTGCATCTTCTGCCTTCTTATGATTTTTATTCTCTTGATGAAAGCAAACCAGATAAACTGCAATACAATTGGGGATATGATCCTTTAAATTATAATGTGCCTGAAGGCGCTTATTCTACCAATCCTTATGATGGAATAACGAGGATAAAAGAATTCAAGCAAATGGTGCAGGCATTTCATCAAAATGGATTAAGAGTGGTGATGGATGTAGTATATAATCATACAAGATTGACTGAAGAGTCGTATTTCAATCAATTGGTGCCGGGATATTATTACCGGCAGACAAGGGATGGGAAATTTTCCAATGCAACCGCTTGCGGCAATGAAACTGCCAGCGAAAGATATATGATGCGGAAGTTCATGCTTGAATCCGTTTTATATTGGGTAAGGGAATATCACATCGATGGATTCAGGTTTGACCTGATGGGTGTGCATGATATAGAAACCATGAATTTGATTTCAACAGAACTGCATAAAATAAAACCGGATATTTTATTATATGGTGAAGGATGGACCGCTGGTCCATCGCCATTGCCAGATTCATTAAGAGCATTAAAAAAATATGCATACAAGTTAGACCGGATTGCGGTGTTCAGCGATGATATTCGTGACGGGATCAAAGGAAGTGTGTTTGAATATGAGGACAAAGGCTTTGTAAGTGGTAAACCCGGACTGGAAGAAAGCATAAAATTTGGAATTGTTGCTTCATGCAGACATCCACAGGTTGATTATTCAAAAGTGAATTATTCGAAAGCTGCTTACTCGGGAGAACCGTGGAATACCGTCACGTATTGTGAATGCCACGATAACCATGTGCTTTGGGATAAGCTGGCTATTTCAGCAAAGAATGCTACGGAACCTAAACGAAAAGAAATGTATAAATTGGCTTTATCAATTGTCCTGACTTCACAGGGAATTTCTTTTTTACATGCAGGCTCAGAATTTCTTCGAACTAAAAAAGGAGTGGAGAACAGTTTTGAATCACCGGACAGTATCAATGCAATTGACTGGAAGTTGAAAACAGAAAATAAAGACGTCTGTGACTATGTAAAAGCACTGATCAAAATGCGGAAAGAGCACCCGGCTTTCAGGATGATTTCCGCAAAACAAATTCAGGGTAATATTGAATTTAGAAATACCGAAGAAAAGGGTGTGATATCGTATATAATAAATGGGGTGAGTTCGAACGATCGCTGGAAAAAGATACTTGTATTTTTCAATGGGAACGGTGGTAAGCGAACGGGAACGCTGCCACCCGGCAAATGGAAAACAGCGGTTCGGGATAATGAAATTGTAAAGGATTTTGTGTTTGAAGAAAGAGAGTTCTTTATTGAGGCCTATAGCTGTAGTATTCTCTACCAGGATTAATGCAATCATTTCTTTGCAGCCCTGTCAATATTTTTTCCGATCAAATAACCAACTGCTGTACCAACTACCCCACCGCCAAGCGCCCAAATAAAATCACCCTGCGTAGCAAAATATAAAATTGCCATGCCTGTCACTGCGCCACCAACGGCAAATACAGAACTGGCTTTTGCCCTGGCTTTTGATTCGCCTGTATTGCTTGCCGCTCGTTGTTGAAATTGTCTCAGGTGTTCTTTGTGCTTTTTACGATGATGAGGGTTTGCCATACGTTCTGATTTAACGTAAGATAATAATTTGCCTGTTTACTTGTTGCATACATCCGGTTTAAGCATAAAAATCCTTTGAAAATTCTATATAGCCGTTGATAAATTCATTGGCATTTAGAAGGATAGTTTTACTATTTTTCGCGGCTATAACCATGGACATGTTAAAATTAACCGGAATTATTTTCTTCCTCGTAATTTTTGTTCAAACCTATTCACAGGATGCTGGCGTTTTCAAACCCGATACTGTAAAAAAAGAAATGATCGCGGTTAGAATAAATAGCGCGATCAAGGTTGATGGATTGTTGGATGAGGAAGAATGGAAACTTGCTAAGCCATCACCACGGTTTGTGCAAATAGAACCGCAGCAAGGTATGGCGCCAAATTTTGAAACTGAAGTCAAGGTTTTATACAACCGGCAATACTTATATGTTGGCTTCGTATGCCACGATTCATTAGGGAAAAAAGCAATTCGTGCCACGGATTTTCGCCGTGATT
>JAICGN010000244.1 GCA_025923075.1 Chitinophagaceae bacterium | reverse complement strand
TTGGCAGTGGTTTTACATGGGCAAGTGCACTTTTGAAATGGTAAAATGCAACTGTTTTTCCCCGAACTTCGTTCTATACTGAACAATGCACAAACTTCTTTTTTACATATTGATCTTATTTACCCAGATTGTACAGGCGCACTCCAAATCCTACGACAGTTGGGAAGTTTTTCACAATCGTAAAGAAGTTTCTAAATTCAATAATAAAAAAGAAACCACCGACGAAAGAAAAGTGGTGCTGCTTAACCGGTTTTTGGAAGGACCCGGTTTTTTTATTATTGAGTATACACCTGCTGCCGAACAATCCGAATGGATACGAACCATTGGTTTTTTCGATTCCACAGATAAGCCAATAAGGGAGTTTAACAATACGTTGTTCCTTCGTTTACACAACTCAGAAATTGCCGGCATAATGGAGGGTCGGGAAAAAGTGAGAGTCTATTCGTGGGCCGTGCCAAAAGATCCTGCTGTTGCCGCCACAATCCGTATACGTCGCATACTTTTGTGTACATTGTATACAAGATGAACCGAAAGATTATTTACATCATAAATCCTGTTTCAGGAACAACATCCAAAAAAGATCTGCGGCCGCTTATTGAAGACAAAACAAAAGAAAGAGGAATCCCATATTTTATTTTTCCTTCGGTTGCCGATGGTAATTATTCGTTTTTACACTCAATTATAAAAGACGAAAGCATTACAGATATTGTGATTGCTGGTGGTGATGGCACCGTGAGCGGTGTAGCGGGCAGTTTGTTGGACGAAGATGTAAATTTTGGTATTATTCCACGTGGCTCCGGAAATGGTTTGGCATTATGTGCAAAAATTTCAAAACAGCCATCGAAAGCTTTAGACCTAATTTTCAATGGAACTGCTTCAGCTATTGACGGATTTTTTATCAATGATCGTTTTGCATGCATGCTTGCAGGACTTGGCTTTGATGCTAAAGTGGCCCATGAATTTGCAGATCACCCCAAAAGGGGACTAATGACCTATGCACAACTGACGCTTAAGCATTTTTTTTCCGTAAAACCATTTCGATTCCGGATAAAGTTGGAAAAGGAAAAATTTGATACAGAAGCTTTTTTTATCAGTATCGCCAACAGCAACCAGTTCGGAAACAATTTTACGATAGCGCCAAAAGCAAGCCTAACTGACGGGTTGCTGGACATTGTGATTGTAACCAGCCAGAATAAATTGAGCTTTCTTTTACAAACATTAAAACAAGTTGCAGGCTGGAACGTATTGGGATCTTCCTCGCTTGCAACTAAAAAAAGTGCGGTGATCTATTTTCAAACCGATAAATTAGAGATCACTAATCATTCTGAAGCCCCATTGCATGTTGATGGAGATCCTGCTGAAACCCCAAATAAACTTTTAATCGAAGTAAAGAAAAAATGTTTCAGACTTATTCAACCGATTTGACTATCAGGCTATCCCTTTGATTAAATAGACTAATCACTTTTTGAAAACTTTCCAGGTTAAACAAAAAATCAGGCGAGCTCATAATGTTTTTTTGCTCCCGTTGTGTAAGGTGAAAATTTAGAGCTGCCTTATCTTCCTGTTTCTCGGTGGCATATTGAAATGTAATTTTATTAATCCTATGGCTTTTATGCTGCGTATAATAACTAAGCAAATCATTTTGAAAATATTCCATTGTTTTAAACCAGTTATGCTGCAGCATTAAAAATGGTTTGGTGGCATGGTCCCCGATGTTTTCTGTAACATAGGGATAATCCCAGCCTCCTGAAGGACGATCTCTTAATTGGATGATAAGCACTCCTCTTGTATTTTGAGCTATCCAGTCTTCAAAAAATTCCAGGAAACGTATGCCGGTTTCCTGTCCATAATTATCTCTTAATCCCGCGTCCATGACATCGATTACCGGATCGGAAGGAAGCCACACATTTGGTAATACAACCGGAAATGTTGCATTCATTCTCAATGCTGTCAGAATTCTTAAGTTATAAGGATCCTGTTTCGCAAAAAAAGAAGTGAAGTCAATAACATCAGGGTCCATGTGTGGGAGTGCTGTGGTATCGTACTTGCTGCGCATCATAAAACGAATGGGTTGTGTACTAATGATCATCTTACGGCTGTCGCGGGACACCACCGAATTATAAAACATAAGTGGTATTGTCGCATTTCTTTCATCCTCTTTATAATCTTTTAATTGCTTATTCAAAAAACCATTTGTGTTTTTATTCAGTTTGGATTCAAAAGCATAGGCACGGTCTTTAACATACACATAAGGGCCAACTTCAAATTTCAATGATGGTGAAATAAGGTCTCGTGCCACAAAAGATGAGAACAAAGGATTCAATAGATCACCGGCTATATCATCCACATATTTCTTATCCTGCAGCCGAATATTTTCTCCGTTTTGCTTTCGCCGATATAACTCACGGAAATAGGAAGCTCCGATCATACCACCTGATGCGCCGGTGATCAGAAAGGTCTTCTTCATCATTTCCCCATTAGTGATACTATCGAGCCGTTGCAATATACTCATGGTAAATGTCGCACTACGATGACCTCCGCCACTTGTGTTAATGATCACAAACAACGGTTTTTCTTCGCCTTGCTTCCTTTTCCACTTCTCCAGTACCTGGATCATGTTCAGACTATCCTTTGACACGTTTTCTGTTGATGCCATTGTTAGCAAATGCGCCCTGCTGTAAGCCGGTCTTTGTTTTTCATCAACGTATTTCAGACCGAAAGCTTTATTTCGCGGATCGATCCAGTCCCATGTATAAAAAAGATTAAGAACGATGATCAACCCCAGCAGATAAGGTACACTCCAGCTTTGCAAGAAATAGGTAAAGGCGCCTGCAACACCAATCAGTATTGCAAAAAAAACGGTAATACTTGCTGCGGCGGGTATTTGGAAAAAAGCGGAGTCCTGTAAAAAACCAATTCCAATTAAAAATAAAAAAGCCGCAAATACCGAAAGCACTGCGGCAAAGTGATGCCGCTTGAAAATATTTTCGACAAAATCCCGTGTATAATGAGAAACATCTCTCGTTTTTTTCACGGACCGTGGTGTTTCGAGATACCACTCGACCTTAATAATTTTTGATTCCGATGGTGGTAACTCACCAGGTTTTAAATGCCGGATATAATCTTTAGGATTGCGTATCACCGGCATCATTCGTCGATAGATAGAACGATCAGCCCTGAAAAAATAAATAAAAGAAATAAAAAGGATAAGCAATAACCCGCACAAAAACCCGCCCGAAAGCATCAAATATTCCGCAGTAGGAATAAGTTCTTTATACCTGATAAACTGCCATGCTTTAATAAAATAAAAAACCAGGAAAACTGCCGGTATTACAAAGTTGTTTACACAATACCTTAGGAAAGGATTGGTAGTAGCAGCAAGAAATCTAAAATGACGACTGAATAGAATAAAGCTGGCAATGTTCCAGCTCATAATAAACATCCCGATAGCAATGCCAACAATACCTGCGCCCAGGGCATTTACATTTCCAAGATATTCCGGTGCCAGGTAAAGTGAATCGGCACCAAAACTCCGCATAAATGTTCCATTGACAGTGCTGAACAATACAAACCAAAAAATAAGCAATACCTGGTATTTTCTG
>JAICGN010000243.1 GCA_025923075.1 Chitinophagaceae bacterium | reverse complement strand
TGCGCCTGTACAATCTGGGTAAATAAGATCAATATGTAAAAAAGAAGTTTGTGCATTGTTCAGTATAGAACGAAGTTCGGGGAAAAACAGTTGCATTTTACCATTTCAAAAGTGCACTTGCCCATGTAAAACCACTGCCAAAAGCAGCAAGACAAACAAGATCACCTTCTTTTATTTTGCCCATTTCCCATGCTTCGCATAAGGCGATAGGAATCGAGGCAGCTGTTGTATTCCCATATTTTTGAATATTATTATATACCTGCTCATCAGTCAATTTTAATTTCTTTTGAACAAACTGTGATATGCGAAGATTTGCCTGGTGAGGGATAAGGAGTGTCAGATCAGCTATCTGATAATTATTTGTTGTAAGTGCCTCCATTATTACTTCAGGAAATTTTTCAATTGCAACTTTAAATACTGAGGGTCCATCCATGTTTGGAAAGTTTTGCGCCTTATCGATCATGGCATGGCTCATGAACATCTCGCCTATTTCCGCTTCATCAAAGTCAGCAAGCTTATTTTCATTTACCCAATAATTTGCATGTGTGCCCGGATTATACATCGCAAGTATTTCAGCATTATTTCCATCACAATGCAAATGCGTACTCAAAACGCCGCGATTTTCATCGGTTGTTGGCTGTAATACAACTGCACCGGCACCATCGCCAAAGATCACTGAAATATTTCTTCCACGCGTGCTGAAATCCAGGCCGAATGAATGTTTCTCGCTTGCAATAACAAGAATGTTTTTATACATCCCTGTTTTTATAAACTGATCGGCTGTACTGAGTGCATACACAAATCCTGAGCATTGATCTCTTACATCCAGCGCACCGATCTCTTTCATCTTCATGGCACGTTGTACCAACACACCGCAGCCCGGAAAATAATAGTCAGGGCATATCGTAGCAAAAATTATAAAATCGATATCCTGTGGAGTGATGCCAGCTCTTTCGATAGCGACCTTTGCAGCTTCTATTCCCATCGTCGCCGTAGTTTCTTTGGTACGATGCGCATATCTTCTTTCCTGTATACCCGTTCGTTCCTGTATCCATTCATCACTTGTGTCCATATACTTTTTAAGATCATTATTGGTAACAACATTTGTTGGGACATACATACCAATACCCGCAATTTTCGATCGTAGCATAGCAACCAGTTATTGAAAAAGAAAGATAGTAAATGTGCAGGAAACAGGGTCATTTCATCTTAATTTAAGCGATATGTTGCCGTGTTAAGCCCAGATGGGCAAATTCCGCCACACAGAATTTTCTTTTCTCTCACATTAATTATAGCATGATATTTTCTGATGTTAGAACCAGGACTTCAGTAAAAAAACTCCTCAGCTACCACTGCATGGATCAGGCTAGAAAGAGAAATTGGGTAAAACCAGCACGAATAGTAGCAAAAACTGTTCTGTTTATCGTTTTGTTTTTACTGGTCATTCTTTTATTGCTACAAACCGGCCCCGTTCAAAGTATTCTTCGTGTAAAAGCGGTTGCTTATCTCGAAAAAAAATTACAAACCAAAGTAGAAGTCGGCAGAGTTTATATAGGCTTACCCAAAAATATAATACTTGAAAACATTTACATCGAAGACAGGGCTAAAGATACTTTGCTTTCAGGTGGAAAGATCGAAGCAAACCTTGATCTTCTGCGATTGATATTTAACAATGAAATAGATATAAAAAGCATACTACTCGAAAACATTACTGCAAAGGTCAAACGGCAGCTTCCCGATACTGTATTTAATTTTCAGTTTATCGTGGATGCATTTGCTTCAAAAGATACGATCACAAGTAATCCGAAAGATACATTAGCATATTTTATTTCTATCCCTTCGTTAGAACTAAATAAGATCAGGATAATATATAAAGACACGATCACCGGAAGTGACATGTATGCGTCGCTCGAACATCTGGATGCCAAGATCGACAAGATGGATTATGAGCATTTATATTTTGATGTACCAGAAACAAAAATAAAAGGATTGACGGCAAGAATTTACCAGTCAAAGCCATTAGTAACACCTGATCCCGCTATAAAAGATGTAATCGAAGCGCAGCAACCTTCTCCAGTGCAATTATTTTTCAAAAAAATGGATTTACAAAATATTAAAGTGGATTATCGAAATGATGTTTCTGCAACCTATTCGACAATTGATCTTGGTTCAGCGAATGTAAACCCCAATAAGATCGATCTGGATAATCGAATCATTGATCTGCAAAATATTTCTTTGAGCAATTCCATAGCAGCAATAAGATTTGGAAAAAAGGAAGAGGCAAAAGTTGTGGTAAAAGAAGTGGAGCAGGAAGCAAAGAGCCAGGTGGAAGCAGGCTGGCGGATTAGCGTAGCAAATGTAAACCTGCAGAATAATAGCTTACAATTTGATAATGACAATAACCCGCGGCTCGGGTATGGTATTGATTATGGCCATTTAAAAGCTGATTCTTTGACATTGGAAGTCAACGACCTTTTATTAACCTATGATTCAATCGCCGGGAAAATAAAAAAAGCAAACTTTAAAGAACAAAGTGGTTTTGTTTTAAATGAATTGCAGGCAGATTTCCTCTATAGCAATACACAGACTTATATAAAAGACTTATTTCTCAAAACCCCCGGCACTGAACTCAAACGATTCGCGTCGCTTACTTATTCATCATTCAAAGAGTTGTCAGAAGATTTTCCCAGTACACAAATTGATGCCGATATATCAAACAGCCATGTCCAGGTAAAAGATATCCTGGCCTTCGCTCCGCAATTACGTTCACAACCTGCTTTTGCAAATCCAAATGCAATATGGTACATCAATTTGCAGGGCAATGGAACCCTGCAAACGATGTATATTGCGAATTTGCAGTTTCGTGGTTTAAAAAATACGCAGATCGATGCAAGCGGCTCATTGGCGACAAACAATGATCCCAATCGAACAGGTGCAAGATTAACAATAAGAAGGCTTCATACAAATCAATCCGATATTGCTTTGTTTACCGGGCAGCGTTTATCGAATGCGCAAATTAATTTACCGGAAGAATTTGATGCACATGGAACAGTTGCGGGTTCTATTAATAATCTCTCCACCAATCTTACCATTAATTCTTCTGTTGGCACCGCATTCGTAAATGGGCGATTCACAAATCTTAGTAAGCCTGGTGCGGCAACATACAATGCGTTGGTTAAAACAAATTCATTGGATCTGGGCTCAATTCTAAGAAATGATCAGCTGGGAAACGTCAGTGCAAGTGTTACAGTTTCAGGAAAGGGATTTACTCCTGATAAAATGAATACAAAATTTAAAGGAGCTATTTATTCCATTATGTATAATGATTATGTATATAGGAATATTAATGTGGATGGGAGTCTCCAGGGATCTTCACTTAATGTAATAACAGACATCAATGACCCGAATATTGATTTTAATGGGACAATTACCGGTAATATATCTTCTAATCCTTCATTCCGTTTTACGGGAATGCTGGATAGCATTAAAACATTTCCACTGGGTCTTACATCCGAGCCGTTAATTGCGAGAGGAAAGATAGAGGGTACTATACCTGTGATGAATGCAAATTATTTAGAAGCAGATGTTTTAATAACACAAGCTTTATTGGTAACAGGTTCACAACGATTGCCATTGGATACAATTCAATTTGTTTCCGGAAGAAACGATACTGCTCAGTTTATGACGTTGCGAAG
>JAICGN010000242.1 GCA_025923075.1 Chitinophagaceae bacterium | reverse complement strand
TTAAGTTCTTTAATACGGTGTCTAATTGATCAAACCGGGCTTCCCACATTGTTCGAAATGGCTGAAGCCACTTGTCGACTTCCTTAAGCTTTTTGGGATTGAAATAATAATAGATCTGCCTTCCGGATTGTTCTTGCTTTAACAGCTGGCATTCGGTTAAAATCTTAACATGTTTGGAAATTGCCTGCCTGCTGCTGTCGAAATTGTCAGCCAGGGCATTGGGTGTCATCGCCTGCAGCGCAAGCATACTTAAGATTTCTCTCCGCGTAGGATCAGCGATAGCCTGGAATACATCACGTCTCATCTTTAATAGGGTTTTAGCAACTATTCGATTGCAAATATATATGCAACTAATCGGTTGCGCAAAATTTTTTTATGAGCGGTATAAAAATTTTCTTTGCACAGATGTTCATAGGAACCGGGTTTGAACAATAAATATCAGAAGGACGGAAGAAAAGGTCTGGTGATTTTTAGCTATTTTAATATGTAAAACTACTCTGCAAAATCAACGATGGATAGACCAGAAACAATTAAATGGGAGGGAGGCAAATTCCTCATTGCAATTACTTGCGGCAATCTCCCGTTTATCCTGGTAAATCCGATACGGGAAGTAATCAAAGCCCTGGTTTGTATTTGTAAACGGTAATTATATAAAGTATGGCCAACAGTAAAAAGTATGTTTTTCTTTTTTTTATTACACTGCTGGAGTGGTCACTCTTATTTGCACAGAAGAAGCCTGTTTCATTAAAAGATTCTTTGGATGGAAAATTTGACCTCAGTAGGTATATTATTGACGCAAATGGTTTTGTTCCTGTCCCTATGATAATTACAGAGCCGGCAGTAGGCGGATTTGGCGGCGCCATCATACCTGTATTCATAAAGAAAAAAAAACCGTACGAGGATTCTATAAACGGAAAGCTGATAAAAACCCCGGTGGCTCCGGATGTGACCGGCGGTGCCGCAATATATACGGTCAATAATACCTGGGCGCTGGCCGCTTTTCGTGCCGGTACTTTTGTTAAGAGCAGGATCAAATATATTATCGGTGGTGGCTATGCTAATGTGAACATGTCATTTTATAAAACCTTTTCACAGCTAGGTGAGAAAGAGTTGAAGTTTAATTTGAGTGTCATTCCTTTTTTTCTGCAGGGAACCAAAAGAATAGGCTTCTCTCATTGGTACGCGGGCTTCAAATATCTGTTTCTAAAAACTGATGTCAACTATGTCGGAGATACTATTCTCTATTCAATGGCCAAACCACTTGAACAGGATCGGATCGTAAGTCAGTTGGGTGTGACCATAGAACTGGATAACAGGGATAATATTTTTACTCCCGACAAAGGGATTAGATTTCATGTTGACGTCAATTGTTCTGACAATATTCTCGGAAGTGATTATGACTTCTGGAAGGTAAATTACTTTGTATATGGGTATAAGCCGATCTCTAAAAAAATAATAGCTGGACTGCGTATTGATGGACGCCAGGCTTTCAATGATCCTCCATTTTATCTGCTTCCTTATATTGACATGCGCGGCATACCGGTGGCACGTTACCAGGGTAATGTAGATATTCTTTCAGAAATAGAACTGCGCTGGGACCTGAAATTTCGTTGGAGTCTGATGTTGTATTCCGGGACGGGAAAAGCATTTGATGAATGGAGTAAGTTTGATGAGGCTGACTGGGTTTGGAGTTATGGAACCGGATTTCGTTATTTGTTAGCAAGAGAATTCAAATTAAGAGTGGGAATCGACGTGGCGCGTGGCCCGGGTACATGGGCTTATTATATTGTATTCGGAAGTAACTGGCGCAAATGAAAATTCAGGATCTTGTCCCATCACCTTATAGAACGATCACCACTTTTCCTTTGTGTTCCCCTTTACCAAAAAGCCTGAATGCCTCAGGAACTTCATCCAATTTGTAAGGTCCATCGATCACGGGTTTCACTTTGCCGGATTCAAAAAGCTTATTCATATAAGCCAGGTCTTTGTTTGTTTTTAGGGCAACAATGCGTATATGCTTTTTATAAATCATCCTGATCAACGGAGCCAGCAATAGCGCCTGCAAAAGACGGGCCATCGAACCGCCGACTGTGACATAAACTCCGTTGGGAGATAATGCACGGGCATAACTGAACATTGAACGATTTGTTTTTACATCAAGGATCAAATCATAATACTTGCCGTTTGTAGTGAAATCTTCTTTTGTATAATCAATGACATGATCAAACCCCATTGAGCGAAGCATATCTAATTTACCTGTGTGGTCAACACCCGTTGCTTCCACTCCGTATAATTTTGCGATCTGTATTCCAAAAGTTCCTACACCTCCACCAGCACCATTAATTAAGAGTTTTTGTCCTTCTTTAATTTTTCCGATGTCAATAAGACCCTGCACAGCGAGCATGGCCGCTTGTGGTATCGCAGCGGCCTGAGCAAAATTCATAGTTGAGGGTTTCAATGCTAATGCATTTTCACGGGCACATACATATTCAGCAAAACCTCCCCAGCGACCGCTCAGGTCACCATATACTTCATCGCCAGGTTTGAATAACGTTACATTTTTGCCAACTGCTTCAACCTGTCCCGCAATATCGGAGCCGAGTATTTTTTTCTTCGGTTTGCGAAGACCGTTGAGCAGGCGATTTATAAAGTCGCCATCCAGAAGGCCCAGGTCCCAATCGTTTATCGATACCGCATAAACTTTTATCAGGACTTCATCGTCCTTGGGAGTAGGTTTATCTACCTCTTCCAATTTCAGAACATCGGGTGTTCCATATTTGTGATAAACAATAGCTCGCATTTTTCTTTCTTAGTTAATTCGGGCTGTTAAAACTATCTATAAAAAATGCATTCCTGAAAAGGATGGCCTGAAATCTGGTCTTGTGCTCTTTGATAGCCTCAATTCGAACAAATTGTCCAGTATCTTAAAGGACATTCTTAATTATTAGGGCAGAAGACCACTTAGTTATCGCGCGATAACCTCGCACTCAATGCTGACGATTCACCTGGAATTACATGTCTTTATGCACATTGGATTATCATACTATTAAGGGTTTGTTAAGCCGATGTTACTACTCACAGGATTTCGGTTCTTATCCACATGCTTTTCCGGAGTTCATTAACAGTGTTTGTAACTTTAGTCTGATGAATAAAGTTATTGCCTATCAGGTAGCGGACTCGATCGATATCAAAAATGTAAAAAGCAGTTTTAAATCAAATCTTCGATATAGTGATTCAAGTGAACTTTTCTATGAAACCGGAGCTGACCGGTATGTGTACGTCTTTCGTTATGGGGTTGTGAGCTTTTTTAACTATGATGCACTTGCTATATCCGCTTTTCTTCAATTTGTAAACAGTTATTGCAGAAATTTTTTTGTTGAATCTATTAATGACGAATTAATTGTAGAAACCGGTGCTTTGGAAAATAGGATCAGCCACAATAAAATTGAGATCATCAATGCCGACCGGGAAGCATTACGGATGATCATGCTTAATGTATCACAATCTGTCGCACTTGACTATTATACAGAACTAACGGACAAACTTCTTGAAGAAACAAATTACCACACTCAATTGCTGGAAAAGAAGGGACGCTTGGCTATTTCGGGCAGCAACCTGAAAAAGTTTATAGGCAAGACGTTATTGCTAAAAAATAGAATTGCTGAAAACCTTTACATTTTTGATTCTCCTCCGGAAACATGGGAGGATGAACA
>JAICGN010000241.1 GCA_025923075.1 Chitinophagaceae bacterium | reverse complement strand
CCGAGAGCCAGCAACTGGTTTGTTATCGTTTCAATAACATCATGAAGTTCTTTACTCTGGTGCATTCCCATCGTTCTTGCTCTCACTCTTTCCAATGCCGTTTCAATCTGCGCTTCTCTTGCCTGTGCTTCTGCTTTCTGGAGATCGAGAAAACGTGTATAGGATTGTTCAAAGACTTTCGCAAAACGATGAAGGGTATCAAAATCTTTATCACTCATAGGCTCGAAACTGCCAAAAGTGATGCTTGCATATTTGTTGAAGCAAACATTCAGATACGCTTCTTCTGCGGATTGCATTGCTGTTTTAACCTCGTCAGGCAACGTAGCCAATCCTGAATTCTTAAAAAGGTACTGGTCCCATTTCTTTTTCTCCACGCCACCTAATTTGTATCTCCATTTTGTTGTCTGCTTTTTCCATTCGTTAAGGTAGGCGAGGTAAGGTTCGTTGGAATGATCAGGAACAAACAGGCCGACCGGATTAGATATCCCATCAAAATTAGAGATCCACCAGGTAGAATCATTTGTTCTTTCATCATAGGTCATGATGATGCATGCATTGACCGAAAAACCAATGCGGGTGAGTTCTTTGAAAACAATTTTTACTAAATCGGCCAGCTCATCCGAGTGGCGCATGGACATTGATTTGGCCCTTACACGTTCCAGCGCCAATTCTAATTCAGATTCTCTTGCCTGTGCTTCGGCCTTTTCCAGATCAAGAAAACGACGATACGTGAGACTGAATACGGAAGCAAATCTTTCCAATATTTGAATTGTTTCTACCGATTGCGGTTCATGCGATGTCACGTGTATCCAACCATGTGAAAAAAAAGCAAGATTGTGAGCACGCCGATCTTTTATCAATTCATCTTTTACAGCTATGCCCATCTCTTCCCGGGCAAACTGTATCCATTCTTTTACATCATCGCCATGCAGATCGATCACCAATGATCTTTTATTGTCTTTCCATCCCTGATAAGTTTTTGAAATAACCGTTGTCTCATCTAATCTTGCCTTAAAGCTCTTATCAATATGAGTTCCCAACTGGTCAGTTGTCCAGAAATTTACAACCCCCGCAGCTTCATCCACAAGACCAATGGAAATACGCTCTGGAATGCTGCCAAGCTCCCGTAACTGCTGAAATAAGACTTGTGCAGTTTCGGCCAATTCTTCGCTTCGGTGCATTGCCATCGTTCTTGCACGAACCCTTTCCAATGCCAGTTCAATTTGTGCTTCTCTTGTCTGGGCCTCGGCTTGTTTTAGATCCAAAAAACGGCGGTAGGTCAAATCAAATACTTTGGTGAATCGCAAAAGCATTTGCTCCTGCTCAGTTGTTAAAAGTGTATTCCCAATTATGAAAATGTAGCCTTGTGTGAAATTGAAATTATAAATCACGGCCTTTTTTGGACTTATTGCTAAAAATGCATCCAGAGTAAAAGGGATCTCGGGATTGTTTTCTGCAATCTGTTTTTGAATATGCTCGCCGATATATGTTTGATGTTTCAGCGTAGCTTGCTCATCCAGCTCAATTACATTAAATGATTCCTGTTTTTTCCAACTTGACAAAAGAGAAAGCATCACTTCAGTTTCGGTGTGCGGGAATATAAAAGGAAACGGAAGTGTCTTACCATCTACAGGATTGACGCTATAGTAGGAACCGGATTTTTCTTTTTCATCAACAAAGGCATAAGAAATATTCATGCTTGTAACTCCCAGCGCAGATAATTCTCTATAGATAAGTTCTGCGGCATCGAGTAATTCATCTGTTTTATGCATGGCCATTGCCCGGCTTCTTACTCTTTCCAATGCGGCTTCGATCTTTGCTTCTCTTGCCTGTGCCTCGGCCTGTTTCAGATCATTGAAACGTGTATAGGTGAGATCAAAAACCTTTGCAAAGCGAAGTAGTATATCAAAATGTTCATCTGATAGTGGCTCAAGACTGGCAAGGTTAAGACAGCCATAATTATTAAATGATGCTGATAGATATACCCTGTGATTGGCTTTCATTCCTGCTATCACAAAATCCGGCAATTGGGAAAGTTCAGTTTCATTAAACAAAACATCATCTGTTCTTATTTTGTCTTCACCTTCCAGAATATATTGCCATTTTAATGATCGTTCATGCCAGCCTTTTAAATATTCATTGAAAAAAGGAAGGTCGGCATACTTAACAAAAAAATTCATTGGCGTAGAAGGAGCTTCAGAATTTGCCATCCACCAGCGGACCCCTTTTTGATTGTCTTCATAGATCAATATCACACATCTTGTAAGCACAAGATCAAGTTTTGTCAGCTCAGTAAACACAGTTCCGATCAATTCATTTAATTCTTCTGAAGTTTGCATGGCCATTGCCCTGCTTCTTACTCTCTCCAATCCTGCTTCTATCTGTGCTTCTCTTGCCTGTGCTTCTGCTTTTTGAAGATCAAGAAAACGGGTATATGCCTGGCCAAATGCTTTTCCAAATCTTCTTAATATCGCATGCTGTTCATCAGTAAAATCTTTTACATCGAATTTTCCAATAGAAAGCCATGTATCCTTTAATGCTAAGTTGGAAGTAGTATAACCAGGTTTTTCATATTCAATAGCTTTATATTCATCCGGTACATCTTTAAAAACGGTTTTAGTAAAAAACTGATCAAGCCAATGGTCTTTATCCTTTTTGCCAAAAGCTATTTTAAAAAGATCATTGCCGGTTTTGCGATATTCATCAAGCCCTTCCACCGCTTTAATAAATACCGGGTGATCAAAGTATGGAATAAATACCCTGGCAGACATGGGATCACCACCGGGAATAACAGCAAAATTCCAAATGTCAATACCATTAGCAACTTCCAATCCATTCGCACCGAAATTTGCCCACTCAATATCAAAACCCAGTTGAACAAATTGTTCGCCTATTACAGTAATGACATCAACAAACTCTGACGGCTTTTGCATGGCCATCGTTTTTGCACGAACTCTTTCTAAAGCCAGCTCTATTTCTGCTTCTCTTGTCTGTGCTTCTGCATTCTTTAGATCATTGAAACGGGTGTAGCTGGAATCAAATACTTTCCCAAAACGATGAAGGATGTTAAACTTCTCATCGGTTAATGCTTCTGTCTCCACAATTTCCAAAGCGCCGAAGCTATTGAATGATGCGGAGAATACAACCTGTTTCGGTGCCTTCAAAGCTTTTCTTAATGCGTCCGGGAGCTCAGGGATCTCTTCAAAAAAGGCGTTCTCAAATTTTTTCTTTTCTTTACCTGTTAATTTATATACCCATTTTGGATCCCTTGCTTTCCATGCATGAATAATCGACTTGAAGAAATCATTGTAAAATGGCTTAACGCTGAACGGTTCCGCGAGTTCATTCATTTCTGCACTGGCAATCCAAAGTGTATCGGTGCTTCGTTCATGATCATGGATCCAGATGATACAGCTGGTCAAAGAAAAATCAAGATGGGTTAGCTCTCTAAAGACTACTGAAACAAGCTCTGCCAGCTCATCAGAATTTTGCATAGCCATTGCTCTTGCCCTTACTCTTTCCAATCCCAATTCTATTTGTGATTCTCTTGTCTGTGCTTCGGCTTTTTTAAGATCAAGAAAGCGGGTATAGGTTTGCTGGAATACTTTTCCAAAACGCATCAGCGTATTATTCTCTTCATCTGTATAAGGAGTACCCGAGAAATTCTCGATGTAAAGGCCCACATTCTCTAACAATACAGTGGATATGGCAAGGCCAGGGCAACTAAAATAATACTCCAATGT
>JAICGN010000240.1 GCA_025923075.1 Chitinophagaceae bacterium | reverse complement strand
CTGCGGAATCAACAAGACGTGTGGAAATGGTATCTGTGTTCTTACCGGTTACTAACTGGCTGAATATTCTTTGCTGGCCAGGTTGAAAAGTGAATTTTATCGTTGCTACTAAAACAGCTACTATCACGAAAGCTGACCAGATCTTGCTAAGAGCCATACTGTGATTTCAGATTTGGCATTGAAGATTGCAGATTTTTTGTGAATATCCAAAAGCTTCTTTTCACATTTCGTCGCTAACTGTTGAGGGCTTATCTTTGCCGCCTTAAAAAAATAAACGAGGTCAAATAAAGTCATAAGAGTCGTATAGGTCAAATCACATCCAATAGAAGTCATTTGACTCATTTGCCACATATGACTGAACGACGAATACTTAAATCATGGGTTTACAAGCAGGAATTGTTGGGTTGCCAAATGTGGGAAAATCAACTTTGTTTAACGCGGTAAGTAACAGCGCCAAAGCGCAAGCAAGTAATTATCGTTTTTGTACAATTGATCCAAATGTTGGATTGGTTGATGTGCCTGATCCCCGGCTGTATAAATTGGCTGAACTGGTAAAGCCGAATAAAATTGTGCCGACACAATTAGAGATCGTTGATATTGCCGGCCTGGTACGGGGTGCCAGTAAAGGTGAAGGTCTTGGCAATAAGTTCCTTGGTAATATACGTGAAGTGGATGCTATCATTCACGTGGTTCGTTGTTTTGAAGATGAGCATGTGTTGCGTGATGAGGGAGCCATTAACCCGGTAAGTGACAAAGAGATTATTGACCTGGAGCTGCAGTTGAAAGACCTGGATGGTGTTGAAAAAAAAATTCAGAAAACAGACAAGCAGGCCCGTATAGATCCAAAACTAAAATCCGAATTGCAGGTTTTGATCCGTTGCAAAGAATTTTTGGAACAAGGAAAAAGTATCCGTGAGATGAAATTGAGCAAAGAAGAAAAAGTTGCCATTGCAGATTTGTTCTTACTCACCGATAAGCCGGTGTTATACGTTGCAAATGTGGATGAGGCATCGATGCACACCGGCAATAAATTTTCTGATGCATTGAAAGAAGCAGTTAAAAATGAAAATGCCGAAGTTATCATCATGAACAATTCCATTGAAGCGCAGATACAAGAAATGGAAAATCCGGAAGATCGCCTGTTGTTTATGGAGGAATACAAAATGGCCGAGCCTGCATTGGACAGGTTAATACACGCGACTTATAAATTGCTTGGCTTATATACTTATTTCACTGCGGGTGTGCAGGAAGTAAGAGCATGGACGATACATGAAGGATGGAAGGCACCACAAGCCGCCGGCGTTATTCATACTGATTTTGAAAAGGGATTTATTAAGGCTGAAGTGATCAGCTATGATGATTTTATAAAGTATGAGTCAGAAGCTGCGTGCCGTGAAGTGGGTAAACTTAGGATTGAAGGAAAAGAATATGTGGTGAAAGATGGAGACGTGATGCATTTTAGGTTTAATGTATAACCCCCTGTCCCCCTAAAGGGGGAACTTAAGTAAGTGATTCATTATTTACGGTTAATTTTTCTATAGCCGAAGAAATCACTTCGATTACACTTTTCAATTTCGTTTTTGAGTTTGTGTTTCAAAATAAAATGTTCCTTTTTCATCACTTCTAACGTTCAGAAAAAAAGAGAAAGATCGATCTAAGTCTCCCCTTTAGGGGGACAGGGGGTTCAGAATAGCGCTCTCACCGAAGCTCTTCCTATATGGACCGTTCTTGCCTCCCCCGGTTTTCGTCCTTCATACACGAAGTTTAATTCAAGATTATTAAGTAATCGTTTCGTCAGATCAATACTCCACAAATAATTACTGCCCGGTAATAACCCATCAAGCATAATATAGCTCACGGTAGTATTCGCCGGATACTTATAATCAATATTGTTAAACGTGAACCGGCCGGCAACTGAGCTATTCTGAAGCACATTGTATTTTGTTTCCACGTGAATTGAGTTTGATGTTGATTTTTCCCCGCCATACAATGGGTTGTTCTTTTTGGTATCAAATTTATAACCTGTCGCTACCCTGAACTTAGTTCCTTGTATAAAAACGATTTTGGGTTCAACACTATTGATATCCAGTTCATAGTTACGATTGGCAAAGCTTGGTGTATACAAACCGTTAAATCCCTTTTTGCCACTAAGATCGAGTGTCAGTGAACGACTTAAATTCCACCTGAATTTAATCGTCCAGTCATTTAACTTACGGCTTTCGTAACCATACGTAAGAAGGATCTTCCCTCTGTTGCGCAGGTTGCTTATATCGAAACCCCATTTGCTGCTAAACCGATTAAATGAAAATGTATTCAGAAAAACTGTACCCAGTGTTATTAGTGAAGTATCAGTCAATTCATATTTGAAGAATGGACTGAACTCCGTATCTCCCTGTGCAATTGATTTTTTTGTAACCTGTACAGAAGATTTGAAATTCGTACGCGAAATAAGTTTTTGAAACCCCTTTATATCACTTTTGTTCAGTACCGCTTTCGGATTTAGTTGAAAACTGTAATTGAAGGTTGTATAATTAGCTTTTACAAATTCGTTCGTTGGGGTAAATATGCGTATGAACTTTGCCTGGTCCGAAAATAACGCTTCTTCAAACTCGTTCAATTGCTGAATGCGATCATTGTTATAATCGATCCATGCATACTGGCCGGTGCCTGCAGGCACTTCCAGGTAAACAAAATCCCTTTTTTGCTCCTGCCCAGTTCCTAGTTCATATAAAATATTTCCCATTAACAATCCCTTCCATTTATTGATGATATACTCCGCCCGGCCAAGAACAGTTTCATCGGCTTTTTGTTTTGAAATATCGCTGAGCACTTTTAATTTTCGAAAAGTCGTAGTCAACAAAAATTGATGATGCTCGTTGGCCAGTATCTCCGTTTGCAGATTGACGTTCATGCTCCTGTCACCACGAACAAGATTTTTACCAACAGGATATTTATCAGAGCGGGTGAAAAAGGTAATACCATACTTATTCTTTTTCTTCTCCGCAGACCTCAGGTAAGCCGAATAAGTATCAAAAGAAAAACTCTGGAAGGTTAACGTATCCGACGCTTTGTCTTTTGTTTTGTTTTCTTCCAGCGCATACCGGAAGCCAAGCCTGAAATCTTTCAGGCGTTTTAGTTCTTTACTGATATCAACAACCGGTTTTATAAAACTTCCTTTATTGAACTGGGTCCTGAAGTTTGTAAAAGCAAGCTGGTTATTGAATTGCCAGCCTTTCCAGTTAAATAATTGTTGAATGTTATTTTGAAAACCATTGTACTCATCTCCCCTGTAATAATTCATTAATTGATAGCTAAGAGAATTATTTTTTGCATTTTGTATTCTGGCTGAAGCCCGGATGATATGTTCATCAGCAGGTAAAGGTTGCAAACCAAGCCCCCAGTCTCTTGAGAATTCCACATTCCGGATCCTTTCCAATGGTTTGAATTTGCCTTGCACAAACTCATAATCAAGATTTGTAATCAGCTGTGTTTTTTTTGCCCCGGAAGATTTTATTAAAGATGAATTACCGAATTGAACCTTGGCAGCAATACCCACGTCATCACCGTCATCTATATCCGAAAAGGTATTTGCATCATAATTGCTTAATGCAAGTTCTGTCTTAAGAAATGTGTTATTACTTATCTTATAATCCGTTGCTACAGTCATGAGCTGTTGCTTCTTCGGAGTGACGAGTATTATCACAGGCTCATATTGCCCTTGCTTTACTCCGGAAACCGGCATAACG
>JAICGN010000239.1 GCA_025923075.1 Chitinophagaceae bacterium | reverse complement strand
TTATCCGGAAAAGACATTTTGACGCCTTATCAAATGGCAATTAAAACTGCAGAACATCTTCGGCTTGATAGTTCCGTGATTAAAAAAGTGACAGCAGCCAGCTTTAGTCAACCAGCCAGAAGGCCACCCAAAACAGGCTTTATCATTGATAAAGCGAGAGAAGAGTTGGGCTATGAACCACTAAGTTTTGATGAAGGATTAAAAAAAACATTCAGTTGATCAATGGGGTTTTGCAAATGCTTTTTCACCTGCCCGAATAGCAACAGCTAATCGATTCTCAGCAGGAGGGATTGGACAATTATATTTCCCGTTTATGTAGGCACAATACGGATTGTAAGCCCGATTGAAATCGATCAGGATCTTATCATTCTTAATATCATCGATTTCTAGGTCAATATACCGGCCACTTTCATAAGTCTCCCGGCCGGATGTAGCATCTGTAAAAGGAATAAATAAATGATCGCGATACTTCGCCGTTGCCATCAGGTCCTGGCTTTGATAAATGCTCAATGAAACAGCTGTATCACCCAGGGTAAAATGAATGATACCATAAACCCTATAATTCCTTTTTATTGGCCCGGAGCTTTCCATTCTGAACCATGGAGAGTTCACAGTCCTTTCAAACCTGCAACTGATAAGATACTTTTCATTAACAGGAAAAAAAGAAATCAACTCTTTATCTTTTCCTGCAACAACCTCATGTTCCTTTATATATTTTTTAAAATAAGATTCAATAGAATCCTTATATGTTTTGGTTTGAGCAAAACATATACCAGTGAAAAAATAACAGGCAAGTATCAATAATATCCTCATAATCCCTTTTTAAATCCCGTAAATCGTGGTTCTAGTTCATCATTAATACATTCACACTTCTTTGCAGAATATTAAATGCAATTTCGGCCATCAGGTTCTCCTTATCAAGAGTGGGGTTTACTTCCGTTATTTCAAAACAACAAACCTTTCGATTGTGCATGAACTTACTGATCAGGTCCTCAACCTCTCTTTCCCGCAGGCCGTTGCCGACCGGAGTTCCTGTGCCCCGGGAGATTGAGGAATCTAAAGCGTCTACATCAAAACTTATATAAATATCTGTACAGTCGTCAAGATGGCGAATGACGGAACGAACGATATTTTCCGGTCCTTTCATCCGCACCTCTTTCGTGCTGATAAGTTTAATATTATGTTTGTCGATCACATACTTTTCTTCTTTTTCGTAGTCTCTTGTTGAGATCAGTACAACATCTTCCGGCAAAACTTTTGGTGAGATCTTGCCAATATTTTTTAATTTTTCCCAATACGCTTTTGTTTCATCATCAAGTTTATGGACAGCACAATCCTTATTGTCTTCACTAATTGTGATCGCCAGCGGCATTCCATGAACATTTCCCGATGGAGTTGTATATGGGGTATGCAGGTCAGCATGTGCATCGATCCATATTACGCCAAGTTTACTTTTTGGCTTTGCCATTTTTATTCCGGCGATCGTTGCGCCGGCGATGCTGTGATCACCGCTAATAATAACGGGGAAGAAATGATTTTTCAATGTCTCTGAGACGGCCTTGCTCACTTTTTCATACATAGAATAAACGCCTTTCACTCTTTTTGCATAAGGTGACTCTATCGGTTCATAAAGCAATTTATTTTCATGCTGAATTTTTTCCGATGGGAAATGAATAAAAAAATTGCTCATAAAATCCATTGCCGCAATTTTGATGGCTTCCACGCCAAGGCTGGCACCACGGGTGCCCGCCCCGATCTCCGATGGTACTTCGATCAGCTTGATATTCCTCATAAATTCTTATTTCTTCTGACCACATCAAAAAAATCTGTGCAGATGAGCCATCCCGATGGCCATCGGGATTAAGTAAGCGGCAAAAAATGATGCAGCAAATCGTTTTTCAGGAACGACAAAGCTAAAAAAACAAGCCCGGAAAACCTAATGACTGTTAGCAAAACGGAGCCTCTTAAACATTTATTCGTGCGCTGCCAGCACCGGTATAGAACTATGAAAAGCAAGCTTTTTGGTGGCACTGCTTTTGAAAATAGAATCATAAAAACTATGGTTGCGGGGAACATTAATTATAATATCAATGTTTTTATCGCGTACGAACTGCTCGATGGTTTCATGAAAATCGAACGTGGTGATAAAATAAAACTCAGGATTGTACTCCCTGAATTGTTCAAGAAGCCATGCCCTTTCTTCTCGCAGTTCATCGTTCAGCGCCACATGTATTTCGCTGTTCACATTTACTATATGAAGTTGCGGCTTGAAAAAGTCGAGTACCGCCTTTAAATACGTAACAGGAGTTATCTCTTCTACGTTTTTGAAATCAGAAGCCAGCGCTACATTGTTAATCCCATTAAACGTTGCCTGCGCCGGCACGATCAATACCGGGCACACATCCCGCATTGCGATCTTCAATGTATGACTTCCGATAAGAGTCTGTCTGGCGGTGGATTTGCCTGTAATACCCATTACAATTAACGTGGCTGATTTCTGATACGCAAGTCTTTCAAGTGCATCGATGAGGTCAGATCCTTTTTCACGAACGCATTCAATTTCTTTATCACCCTTTCTCAACAATTCGTTTTTTAAACTTTCAAGGTAGGTACCCGCCATTTCATATTCACTATCGTGATGATAAAGATTATATAGAATAATGTTTGCATCAGGTTTCCCACTGAGCATTTCGGCAGCATAACGGGCAGCGTTCAATGCGGTTTCAGAAAAATCAACAGGGATGATGACCGTCTTCATGAATCAGTTGGTTTTAGTCAGTTTTATTCGTTTCAAAAAAGCGAGTCGAAAATAACACATTATTTCGAAGGGTATAAAAATTTATAGGATCATAATTATGATACGAGCTTCAGCAATTCTTATCATCTTTTCGTTGCGTCGTCCCGACGTAGTCGGGATACTTTCTGCAATTCTATTGAGCTGTCAGGTGAAACGTGAGACGTGAAAGTGCAATCTATCCGCGTTTGACATTTCACGTTTGACGTCTGGCGAAAAGTTGATTCGAAAACCGGCTCCGGAACGGGGAGTTGCCACCAACGTTTAATCAAGGATATTCTGCCGACAGCCAAAAAATCTTATCCCTAATTTTAACGCAACCCTGTGAATAAGTACTTGTTATTTAAATGATTTTTGCAGATTATATTCGCCGCTATTAAAACGTTTGCCCGTGCGCCTAAAAAGTCTTGAAATTAAAGGTTTTAAAAGCTTTGCTGATAAAACTGTTGTCAACTTTGATGACAACGTAACCGGGATCGTCGGCCCTAATGGATGCGGTAAATCCAATATCGTCGATAGCATCCGCTGGGTGATCGGTGAACAAAAAATCAGTCATCTGCGAAGCGAAAACCTGGACAGCCTGGTTTTTAATGGCTCAAAAAGCCGCTCTGCCTCGGGTCTTGCCGAAGTCAGTCTAACCTTCGAAAACACAAAGAATCTTCTGCCAACTGAGTTTAGCACGGTTACTATTACGCGTAAGTTTTATAAAAGTGGTGAAAGTGAATATCGCCTTAATGATGTTCAATGCAGATTAAAGGACATCCAGAATCTTTTTATGGATACGGGTGTTTCAACTGACTCCTATGCAATCATTGAACTGGGAATGGTGGATGACCTGATCAAAGACAAAGAAAATAGCCGCCGCCGAATGCTTGAACAAGCAGCTGGTATTTCCATTTATAAAACACGAAAGAAAGAAGCTAAGCTTAAACTTGACGCAACCGAGCAGGATATTGCCC
>JAICGN010000238.1 GCA_025923075.1 Chitinophagaceae bacterium | reverse complement strand
GTCCTGCTTCGATGCCATCAAAATCGGAACCCAGGCCTACAAAATCGATCCCAACAAGTTTCACAATGTAATCAAGATGATCTATCAGCAGTGAAAGTGGAGGACGAAATGAATCTATTTCAGTCCTGTACTTTTCCATCATGATTATTTGGGCATAATCTGGCTGAGCACCCCCGGTGATCATCGAATCCACTTCAGATTTGTGTTCTGCAAGAAAGCCGACGGCCTTCATTTCGTAAGTGCTGTCAAGAAAGCCTGCATAAAAATTAAGATGAATAACGCCGGCATTTTTGGCAATGGCTTTTATCTGGTCGTCTTTTAAATTCCTCCTGTGATGGCACAATGCCCATACGCTGCTATGAGAAGCGATCACTGGCTTTTTTGTTAGTTTCATGACATCCCAAAAAGTTTGTTCACCATTGTGGCTTACATCTATTAACATTCCAAGATCGTTCATTCTTTTTATGATCCTTTTTCCAAGATCAGTAAGTCCTTTATGTTGTAATGAATCGCCTTTTGTAGTTTCATCTGCTGCAGAAGTAGCCCAGCTTGTGCTGTTATTCCATGTAAGCGTCATATACCTTACGCCTCGTACATATAAAGCATCCAGATTTTCAATTTTATCTTCGATCATATGACCACCTTCAACGCCAAGCATCGCTGCCAACCTTTTATCTTTCACGGCTCTTTTCAACTCATCAGGCGTTCTTACGATTGTCATTCGCTTTGGTGCCCTGTTTGCCCATTCATACACGGAATCAATTTGACGGTTGGCAAAAGCGTATGGTTGCTGCTGCTCAGGACCACAAAAGATAGAAAAGATCTGTACATCAACACCCCCCGCTCTCATACGGGCAAGATCAGAATGTGTTTTACCCAGGAGATCAGTATCAAAGCTTACTTTCTTTTCAATCGAAGCGCTGGGGAAATCATTATGTGTATCAACTAATACGGCGTCCTCATGAATTTTTTTGTATTTCTGGCTTAAAACAGGCATACCATTTAATAGTATAAGAATGAAAAAGATGAGCCGGATAAGCATGCTGAATATTTTTACAGCGAAAAGGTAGATAAACTAATTTTATACAACAAAAAATCATGTTACGTATCAAACATATTATTGAAGAAGGGAAAGAACTGAACGTTGTCAGGGATCTTTTTCGTGAGTATGAAAAGGAGTTAAATGAAGATATTTGCTTTCAAAGTTTTGAAGAAGAGCTAAGGGATCCTTTAAAAAAATACGGTCCACCAACCGGTGACTTGTTACTCGCCTATTGGGAAGATGAACCCGATAGCTATCGGGTAGCAGGTTGTATTGCGCTGACAAAAATGAAAGAACCAGGGGCTTGTGAAATGAAACGGCTTTATGTAAAGCCATCATTCAGAAAAAATAAGATCGGGCGATTATTGGTCGAAGACCTCCTGAATTCTGCAAAAGAACGAGGTTATAAATTAATGCGTCTTGATACTTTTTTAAAACTGCAGGCAGCGATGCATTTGTATAAGCAATTCGGGTTTAAAAATATTTCTGCTTATTACCACAATCCGCTGCAAGGCGTTGTTTATATGGAAAAACAACTTTGATTTTACCTTAACAGGAATCAACCCACTTCCTGACCACGGTCACAGGCCTGAAAAAGACAACGGGATAGCTTTGCTGTGAAATGCAAAAAAGTGTTATAAAACTCTTGGTGGTTTGCCTTCTATGCATTGCGATCGTTTATGGCATTATAAAACTTATCAATTAGTCTGATCACTTAAATTATTATTTATGAAAAAGAATATGGGGGGTGCTGACCGTATCGTTCGCATTTTACTTGCAGCAGTGTTTGCGTATCTCTATTTCGGAGGAGTGGTGACTGGCACATGGGGACTTATACTTCTTATATTAGGCGGAGTTTTTGTTTTAACAAGCCTGGTAGGTTTTTGTCCCTTGTATGCTCCATTCGGAATCAATACCTGCCCGAAAAGAGCCTGAACCTGCGGAAGCTAATCGTGACTGCTTTTATCGCCCACAAACCAATGTTCTTTGTTTTTGAACAATACATTAAATGTTGTGAGTGATCCATAACAACGGGTAATGTATTGCTGCATGCCCACTTTATCTTCATCACTTAGTTTTTTATTACTGTTTATATTTTGCTCAAGCACCCTGAGCCTGTCACGCAGCATAACGATCTTATGAAAGAAATCCTCAATCGGGATTTCTTTTGGCTTGAGACTTTTATCCGCTGGCTGAAGCAGCATTGTTCCATGCTGCCAGCGGTCGCCAAGAGGAACGTTTTCATTGATCCCTCCCCATAATCTTAAAATTTTCAACAAAGACTTTTCAATATCAGAATGTGTTTCTATTTCCTCTGTCACATTTTCGGGAATGATCTCATCCAGCTTGCTATCTGTTTTTTCAATTTCTTTTAAACCATGATTGATAAAAGAAATAAGATAAGTGGCATAACGAATACCTACGATGACACCGGGACCATAATGTGTGTGTTGCAATCTTGTCCCAATACCAAGAGTTGTTTGTTCCATAAGTAAAAATTTATTGGTTCAAATGTTCACAAGTTTAATGAAATTGTAACTCATATATTATTCTTACACCTCATTCTTAAGCATTATTTCAGTGCCTGGTAGATCAATGGCTTTATTCTATCGCCATAATCCCAATGTTCCGTGGGCCAGATGTTGCGCATAAACACAACAACCATTTTGTTTTTGGGATCAGTCCAATAATGGGAAGCAAACATTCCATCCCAGCCATAAGAACCTGCAGGTATCATCAATGTTTTCTCAGCATAATCAGTAAGGATTCCCAAACCTAAACCAAAACGACGGGTTTTATTTGCATCGCCCCACATTAACCGCTCCCCGATTTGGTTGCTCGCCATAAGCTGAACCGTTGCTGGCGATACGATTCGTTTTCCATTCAGCTCGCCGCCATTTAAAAGCATTTGTCCGAATAACGCAAAATCATAAGCTGTTGATGCAAGCCCCGCACCGCCGGAAAAATAAGTCCCATTTGTTGTTTTTGGAAAATCTCTTGAAAATGTTCCGTTCAAACTTATCAATGAATCCTGTATCCGCATTTTATTATTACCCTGGGTATATAATGCAACAAGCCGTGTTTGTTTTTCCTTTGGCAGGAAGAAGTAGGTGTCTTTCATACCAAGGGGATCAAAAATTTTTTGCTGTAAATATTTATCCAATGGCATTCCGCTGATCACTTCTATTAAATAACCAAGCACATCTGTATTTAATCCGTAATAAAATTCTTCCCCTGGCTGAACGAACAAAGGAAGTTTAGCCAACCTTGTAATTACATCTTTCAATGTGGAATAAGGAGTGCCGATCCCGCCATTGATCTTATTCTTATAATATATGGCATTGGCAGTGCCTGAACCTATTTGAGCATACCCGATCCCGGAGGTATGGGCTAAAATATCCCGCACTGTGATCTCTCTTCTTGCCGGTACGGTTGTATAGGTTGTGTCGGCCGCATTGTATTTATCCAACACAACAGGGTTTTTAAAGTCCGGGATAAATTTTGAAATAGGGTCGGTCAATAAAAATTTTCCTTCTTCATACAGCATCATTGCTGCTACGCTGATTATCGGCTTGGTCATTGAAGCTATCCGAAAAATATTATCATTTTTCATTGGGATATTCTGTTCCTTATCCGCAAAGCCAAAGGACTTATGGTAAACAATTTTTCCATTGCGAAGAATAATTGCAGTAGCTCCATTCAACTGATCATCTTTTATCCATTGATTGATAT
>JAICGN010000237.1 GCA_025923075.1 Chitinophagaceae bacterium | reverse complement strand
ATCGGGCCGGGCTTGATTTTTCTTTTGTTTCTTTTCTTTGTATCAAGACAAATAAAAGAAAGGAAACATTGTTCTCACACAAGCACTTTCTTTTGCTTGTGCAAAAGAAAGTGCCAAAGAAAAGCACACCGGCAATGATCCCGATAGCTATCGGGACAGCCATTGCCGGAGCCGTGATTGAGCTTCGGTGCTACTGTTAACTCAGCTAAACAATTCTTATCGTCTGCATATCCCAAATTCCTAAGGAGGAAAATGCTCCATCGTGTTTGATCGTAAACCCGGAAGGCGCTGTGTTCCGTCCTGTTATTCTTTAAACTCGCAAAAAATTTTAATTAAGGGACGGAACAAGGCGCTAGGCCACCACTAGAATTCTATACTGCAGTCAATGAAAAATTTTCTAGCGCCTTCTTTTTCGTCTTACACAGAACATATACATATTTAAAGATTACAAACGAAAAAGACAGCCTGCCTGCCGGCAGGCAGGCGCCTCCATGAGTTTCGAAGAATACGCAGCAAGCTGCTAATCCTATCCGTTCAATAAAAAATGTAATTACAAATTATAATGACTGTTCATGTGCGTGGGCCTGGCGAAACCGGCGGTCCCGATAGCTATCGGGACGGTTTCGCCTTGATTTTTTTGCTACTTTTTGCATCAAGGCAAAAAGTAGATGCTAGGATCTTACAAATCCATTCAAAGTCTGCAGATTTTTAATCGCCGCTCCTGCCGTATTATTAAAATATGCATACACAGTCTTTTTTTCATTTAACCATGCCTTTATGTACAACGCATATTTTTTTAAAACATCGTCACTGTAGTCTCCCCGGTATCTGGGCTCAGGACCATGAAAACGCAAATAAATAAAGTTACCTCTTACCTCGCTCAATGGTGTAGCAGATTTTGGTATATCATGAATGACCATACTTACATTAAACTCTTCAAGCAATTCATAAACTTCCCGCTCATACCAGGATGAATTCCGGAATTCCATAGCTATTTTCCAATTCCTGTTATCCGTTGCTTCACCAAGAGTTTCTAAAAGCTTTTGTAACTGGTTTATGTTTTCGATAGTTAACGAAGGCGGAAACTGTGCCAGCAAACATCCTTTCTTATCACCAATATTTTCAACAGTCTTAATAAAATCATCAACATCTTTTGCTTTAAAATCCAAACCTTTTACATGCGTTATCGTTTTCGAAACTTTGAATGTGAACCTGAAATTATCGGGAACGGCTTCAGCCCAGTTAACAACTGTGGAATGTCGTGGGAGTTTATAAAAAATACTGTTTATCTCAATACTATTAAATAAAGAGGCATAATAATGTAATCTGCTTTTTTCCTTGAATGCTGCAGGGTATTGCGAACGGGGCACAGGAAGGTCTACGCCACTCGTTCCGGAATAAAACAGATCGTTGATTGATTGCATTTGCAGTAAAGTTAGTTGAAGCCCATCCCCCAAACTTTTTCAAAATCTGTCGTTGGTGCTAAAGCCCCTTCCCAAAGGGGAGAAGGGTAGGCAGGGTTCTTTTTGCATCAAAGCCTGTCCCGATTCATCGGGAGCAAAAAGTAAATAATGTAATTAGCTAAGAGAAAGAAATGGAATCGAAATATCTTTAAACTCCCTTACTTTCTTTGCCTTAAAGGGTAACTATCTACGTGTTAGACCATACCTTTTTACAGGATTCATACGAGACATTGAAAAGTGTATTTTTGTATGCATATCCCCTCTTTTATGGCTACAGATTTCAATCAATTCATTAAACATCCGGCTGTGAAAATAATTGCATTTATACTTACATTCTCGATTGTTGCTGTAGTCTTAGTTGGGTTGTTTACAAACATGCACATTAAAATTTGGTTTGTAGAATTTAATGGTAAGGAAGTGGCAGTTGAAACAAAACAAGACACCGTTTATGCTCCTCATATACCAATAGCGAAAAGCGACAGCCTGGCCGATAAAGAAACCAGAGCAAACCCGACTAATAACGAAACAACGCCTGATAAACAATCCGACTTAAAAGAAAACAAGAAGCCAGATACCGTAACTGTGGTTCAGGGTAAGGACGTCACAATAAACGCTCCTATACAAACTCACCCAACCCAAAGAGAAGTGATTGAATTCAATAAACATTTCCCGGATAAAGACACAAAAGTTGTTATTAGTTGGGAATCGGGGAACAAAAGAGCCGAAGTGTATGCGGCCGAATTAATCACATTATTAAAAACTAATGGCTATAAAAAAGTTGATTGGTCTGTAGTTTTCGGCAATTATAGCGCTAAGCCAATAGGCCTTGTAATATTGAAAAGCGACCCCGGTACGGCTAACATTTTGGTGCACCTATAATATTTATTAAAAAGTCCCTTACATCCACATTCAACTTATCCGCAATATTTTTTAATGTAAGAAAGTGCGGATTTCTTTGGCCATTTTCTAAAAGAGATATAACGAAGGCGTTTTGATTGCTCTAAATTCGGCGCACTTTTAGCAGGCGTATCCTTATTATTTACCTAAATATCATTAACCATGCTAAAAGAATTATTTGATCTCGTAAAGGGACAAGCAACAGACACCGTAATTAATAATCCTGATGTTCCTAACCAATACAACAATGATGTTGTGGCCGAGGCTACCAATACTGTAGCATCAGGCTTGCGTAACGTCGTTGCTGGCGGCGGCGTGCAAAACATTTTATCGATGTTTGGGAGCAATCCAAATAAGAAAAGCCTGCTCAGTAATCCGATAGTCTCAATGATGATGGGTCATTTTGCGTCCAAGCTGATGAATAAATTCCGTATGGGACCAAGCCAGGCTAATAATCTGTCGGGCAATCTTATACCCAATGTATTGGGCACGCTGATCAATAAAAGCAACGATCCCAATGATTCGGCTTTCTCGCTGGATAAGTTATTGGCGTCGATTACCGGTGGTAGAAGTAACGAAGTCACTTCGCAAGCCGGCGGATTAGGCGGACTGCTCAGACAATTTAATAGTGGCGGTCAAAGTAATGGGGACGGGTTGTTGGATATAGTAAAGACTCTTGCCGGTGGGGCGCAGGAACAACAGCAAAGAAACGGCGGCAGTTTGCTTGATCTTATCAAAGGCTTTGCCCGCTAAGAATTACGGCAAAGGTTTTTTGAGAGTTGTCACCGCTTTACGTGACGGGGATCATCGGAAACTATATTTAATCGGGGTAAATTGTTTAGTCAATCCGGCCCGGATGAATACAAACTGATCTATTTACATTTAAAATTTTGTGATCATGAAAGGTTTTAAGATTAATATCGAAAAGGCAACAGCCGCAAATGATAATTTTCGTAAGGTTTTATATACTGCGGGCCATAGCCAATTGGTGCTGATGAGTCTTAATCCAAAAGAAGAAATTGGAAAAGAGGTCCATCATGACAATGACCAGTTCTTCCGGGTTGAGACCGGTCAGGCAAAATGTATCATTGACGATAATGAATATGAATTAAAAGATGGAGATGCCATCGTTATTCCTGCAGGAGCAAAACACAATATCATAAATGCCAGTAAAACTGCTGCACTGAAAATGTACACTATTTATTCTCCGGCACATCATAAAGATGGTATTGTAAGAGCTACAAAGCAGGAAGCTGAAGCCCATACAGAGGAGTTTGATGGAGTAACTACCGAGGCTGTAATAGTTTAATGAAGCTTTGCTATCTGCATCCTTGTGACTTTTCAATTCGTTGCATCCCGGCTGCGACGCCAACGCAGTTTTAAATAATTAATTGACTAAAAGAAAAAAGGACATGTAGGCCTTT
>JAICGN010000236.1 GCA_025923075.1 Chitinophagaceae bacterium | reverse complement strand
ATTTTTGTAAAAGAGATATTATTGGAAGTGCTTTGACATATAGCTGAAGTAACCGTCGTCAATAAGGCGATTAGAAAAGCAAATACCTTTATCATATTAAATAAAATAGAAGTTTTGTAAAGAAAATACTTTTTATAATCCCCGATGAGAATTTGGCCATAACAGGCAGGTATTGCCGAAGCAGGAAATAGAATTCCGTCAAGCCCGGCCAACTGATGTTGAGTAAAGATATGACCCGTCCTGAAAAAAGTTGACTGGTTTGTTAATTAATCCTGTTATTGGTTTACTAAGATAATTCATCCTGAAATAGGTTGATCAAAAAAGCTTTTGCCGTGTGGTGGGCAAAAATATTTTCGTAGCCCCTTTACAGCTAAAGAAAATATTTTGTGTGATGGCCTATTATGCATCTGCACTTGGTTTGTCTTGTTTAGGACGCTTGTAGTAATAGTTTTTCCATCGCTTTATTTGAGGTCCTTTTTGAGAATGAACTGTATCGGGAATTTGCCAATTTAGACTGGCATGCCTGCGCCTGTAATTGTAAATAGTAATACCTCTTGCAATATGCCTGGATGCATTATCAATTGTATCATAGTAATTGCTGATGAGTTCTGTTTTTAATATCCCGTTTACTCTTTCTGCTATGGCATTTTCATAAGGGTCGCCATTCTGAGTCATGCTGATCATTGCATTATTTTTGGTTAATAAGGATACATACTCTGTACTGCAATATTGCAATCCCCTGTCGCTATGATGCATCACAATTGCTTCGGGCGGTTTTTGGGCAAACGCTTTTTTTAGAGCCATTACAGCGCTGCTTACTTTCATATCATCGCTTACATGAAAGCCAACAATTTTTCTGCTATAGGCGTCTGTAATAAGAAACAGGTAAGCAAATCTGTTTTTAAGCGGTATGTAAGTAATATCGGCTACCCAAAGCTCATGTGCTTTTAATGGTGTAAAGTCCTTTGCCAGATTGGGATAGCGACGAAAATGGTGTTTGCTCATCGTTGTATACACATTGCGTTTAAGTTTGCGTACCAGTAATTTGTTTGTTCTTAACACATCAAAAAATTTATCCCTCCCCATGCTGATTTTGTGCTGCTTCAGAAAAGGTTGAAGCTCGACATAAAGCTTTCTGCCGCCACAGCGGGGCTGCAATTTTCTTATACGGTCTATTTGCTCCACGATAAGACCTTCTTCCATGCTTTGCCGAAGTGTTTTATTTTGATGTTTATGATATGCCTGGGGAGAATAGCCCAGCAGCCGGCAAATGGTTTGCAGGCTTACAAACGGTTTTGCCTTTTTTATTTCTTGGACTGTGGGCTTCCAGACTTTTTTCTGATGGAAATATTGAGTTTTTCTTCGGCTACATTTATCATCGTATCCAATGCATCTGCGCGAAGTTTTTCCCATTCCAATTGCTTCTCTAAAGCAGCGATCTTTTTCTCCAGATCCTGTTGGGTGGGATGCTTTTTAGGGAAACGTTTTTTTTGAGGATCATCCATGTCTCTAAGATAATGGTTTTGTTGTTTTACAGTTCGCTGTAAACCATGAACACCCTGGTAGATCTGTACCCATTTGCAAATAGTAGTACGACTGATGCCATACTTGTCCTGAAGTTTTCTGTATCCACAACCTTGTCGTAGATACTCCTGGATAATCTGTTCTTTTAAGTCCATTTTTGGTTGATTTTTAGTCAACCTATTTCAGGACGAGACAATATGAAGATGAAAATATATTCTATAGCTGGGCCTTGTTCGTCAGTTGGATATGTCGCTGAGCATTGTTATATCGATCAGGACATATTCGTAAAGCCGCCATAACGCCAAGCCCCTATGCAATAAAAAAAGGCGTTTAGAGAGGAGTAGTCATCAAATTAAATTTGAGCTACAAAATAGAATTGTAAACTATTAAAACTCTAAACGCCATGACTAAAGTTACAGCAAGTTTTGAAAACGAAACAGTGTACGTTGGATTGGATGTACACAAACGCAGTTGGAATGCGGCTATCTATTTGGGTGATCAATATATCCGCAACATTCATCAGCCTCCTACTCCGCAGGCCTTGTATCATTATTTGCAGCATAGCTATCCGCAGGCACAATATGTGTGTGCATATGAGTGCGGTAAGTTTGGATACTGGATACAGCGGGAGTTTAAACAACTGGGCATTGAATGTTTAGTTGTGAATCCGGCTGATATACCCAGCACACATAAAGATGAAGTGTATAAAACGGACAGCAGGGATGCCAGAGGCATAGGTCATGCATTAAGTACGGGGCAATTGAAAAGTGTTTATGTTCCCTATGAAGAACAGGAAGCAGACCGGCACCTGGTGCGTCAGCGAAAAAAGATATGGAGAGATCTGGTTCGTTGCAAAAACCGGCTCAAAGGATTTTTAGATTACAAGGGAATAGAAGTGCCAGCGCAATATGATAATGCCAACTGGAGCCGCAACTTTATCAATTGGCTGAGTAAATTGGAATTTGAACACAGCTGCAACCGGATCACTTTAAATTATCAGTTAACAGAAATGGAGTTGCTGCGAAAAGAACTGTTAAGCATCAGCAATACGATACGCAAACTGATGCGGAGCCAAAAATACAACAAGCTGTATTACTTATTAAGAAGCGTAACGGGTATTGGTCCATTAACGGCTGCTTCACTACTTACCGAAATAGGTGATATGCGCCGGTTCAAAAATTTTTATCATCTCAATAGTTTTATCGGGTTAATGCCGATGGAGCACAGTAGCGGCGAAAGAGAACTGAAGGGAAGAATAACAGTAAGAAAACATCGTCAGCTCAGGAGTGATCTGGTAGAATGTGCCTGGACAGCAAAGCGAACCGACCCTGCATTGGCGTTGTACTACAGTGAACAGATAAAAAGAGGGAAGAATGGGAAGGCAGCCATTGTGAAAGTAGCCAGAAAATTATTAAGCAGGATACGATATGTATGGCTGAGCGGCGAATCTTACCAACCGGCAGTAGTAAAATAAAAGAGGCAAACAAAATATAGAACGGTTCATTACCTGAATGAATTAAATATAGCGACCGGACTACAAAACATGGGTTGTCATCGTGAAATAATCAAATAGCGAAGCATTGACTTCGCCAAGACTGTAGCCGGTTGTTTTTAATTATTTATTTAATCACAGGAGCTTGTAGTCATCGCAAAGAAGGGTGGTCTACTCATAGGATGCTGGTAATGGATAATAGAAGTCTGCAATAGCAAGAGAAAAATTCTTGTGTAATTGCGGAGAGTAAAATAATTTTGATATGAACAAAGAAAAATCTGGCGAAGGCGGGAGGTAAGGAAACTTAAAACCCTCATTTATCTCTTGCTTTCAAAAGAAAATAATAATTTTAAATATTATCTCTCTCAAAGGCCTATATACATAGGAACCCCTTGTTAGCGGCAGTGGAGCTCCCAGTGGTTGTTATTCATAAAAGTAGTCGATAACAGTTACTAAGGGATCAAAATTATCCTGAATCGAACATTTTTTGGGTAAGCCAGTGTTATCATACTCATAAGAATAATTTACGATTGTTCCGTCTTGATAAGTCTCTTTTAATAAGTTATTTTTTCCGTGGAGAGGGATTTCAAAATCATTGCTTAGTATGAAGGTCAGTATCTTGTTTCCTTCATGAGGATTCGTATGATTATCAAATGTGCATTGCTTTTGAAGCAATAGTCCTCCTGAGACTTTATCAACAGTTTTACTTTCGACCACATTGTTATTTTGATCATAGAGATAAGAAATTGTCCTATCTACGCTTTTTGTCCAATAATCATAAACAGAATCAACCGACAGTCGTCCCTTATT
>JAICGN010000235.1 GCA_025923075.1 Chitinophagaceae bacterium | reverse complement strand
GGCTGTCTGACGTCGGTTACATAACCATTCATTTCATCGCAGAGATTGCCTCAGCCGATATACGACCATAATAAATTGCAAGGAACGCTGTCGGCCTCACAAATAATAACCCAGATAGAAATTGGGAGAACAACTAAATACACAAGCCTGTAATAACGTTGTAAATGATAGCCCACGGTTTAAACCGTGGGCTATCTGACGTCGGTTACATAACCCTTCATTTCATCGCAGAGATTGCTTCAGCCGACATACGACCATAATAAATTGCAATGAACGCTGTCGGCTTCGCAAATAATAACCCCCCGATAGAAATCGGGGGGAACAACTAAAAACACAAGCCTGTGATAAGGCTGGTGGAAGTAATTCAAAAGGATGGGATTTTATATATCCAACGGCTACTTTAGTCAATATGTATTATTATCAATGCTAGCCCACGGTTTAAACCGTGGGCTAGCATTGATCTTTTAGTCAGGTTTTTTCCCGTCTAAGAATGTATTGATGGTGCTGATTTTTGTTTGATTGTTTTCGTCGGTCTTGACTTCGTAGTTGCTATAGAAATTTTCAACGACTGCTGCGGAGCTGCCATACAATTCCATATTGCGGCGGATATAAGCCGGCACAGTCTCAAACTCATTATTCGGGTCGGCCGCGTTAATGTTGAAAGACAAATTACGCAGCTTCTTCAACCTCTCGGTTGCCCTACGTTGTTGATCTTCATTTTCGTCCTGCAGTGCAGGTTCCTCATTTGAAGCAGTCAAAGGTTGCTGAGAATGATGGGCCAACGGCCTATCCGCCGCTGGAATGTCATTCCGCATGACCAATTGCATATCGCAAGGAGATTCCTCGTTGATCTGCTTTGGATCGTTTTGCGGAATACTTGGTTCTTCTGCAGAAAGCATTGGGGTAGAGACCCCTACTTTTGGTTCTGCGTAAATATTGGACGGTCTGGCCAGATACCCCCCCGATGCTGCAGACGCCGGTGAGGCATTATCTTTAGTGGAAATTTTGTCTTCTTTTTTATTGTTTGTGGATTTTACGGGATTGGTATCCGAAAATACTACTTCAGTTTTTCCTGTGGATAACATTTTTTCCCCAGTAGAATCACCTGTGATTCTATTCGTGATTTCACTTGGTATTTTTTCGGTGACATGTAAATCCCAAACAACAGTTCTATTATCTTCTGTTGGTTGCAACGTGTAAGACTCATTCTCCTGTTCTTCCAATTCTTCATCTTCAACGATCATCATTGCAGACACCGGTTCATCAGTTGCAGGAATATTGTCAACAAGTGTTGGCGCAAGCAGATCAATAACTTTTGTTTCCGGTTTTACTTCCTCCACAACTTTCTTTTTTTCTTCTTCGCCCAATACCATTACAATTTTTTCTTCTTTAGGCTCTTTCTTTTTTATTTCCCTCTTTGTAAAAGGATCTTTATGCTCAAAACCTGTAGCGATAAGTGTGATGCCCAAATTATTTCCAAGTGTATTATCGTAACCAAGACCCAGGATCACATCCGTATTCTCTCCAGCCTGGCTCAGTAAATAATTTTGAATGATCTCCACTTCATCCATTGTAAATTCATGCTCACCTTCGCAGGAATTAATATTGATAAGTATCCATTTAGCGCCGCGGATATCATTATCATTTAGCAATGGCGAATTCAATGCTTCCTCAATTGCTTTTTGTGCCCTGTTCTCTCCTGAAGCTGTTGCACTACCAAGAATGGCAACGCCGCCATTCTTCATTACGGTGCAAACATCTGCGAAGTCAACGTTGATCTGACCCGTTGTAGTAATCACATCCGTGATACATTTAGCCGCTGTTGCCAAAACATTATCTGCTTTTGCAAATGCGTCCCGCATTTTTAAATTACCAAACTGGTGGCGCAGTTTGTCATTACTTATTACAAGCAAAGTGTCTACATACTGCTTTAAGTTTTTTATTCCTTCCTCAGCCTGCTGAATCCTTTTCTTTCCTTCGTAGGCAAAAGGAGTGGTAACAATACCAACTGTAAGAATGCCGAGGTCTTTACAGATCTTTGAAATGATCGGTGCACCCCCGGTGCCAGTGCCACCTCCCATACCTGCTGTAATGAATGCCATTTTGGTATTCACTTCAAGTATGCGTCGTATCTCTTCTAATGATTCTTCAGTTGCCTGTCTTCCTATTTCAGGATTAGCTCCTGCACCAAGACCCTGGGTAAGATGCGGACCTAATTGAATTCTATTTGGCACCATGCTTTGTGCAATAGCCTGGGCATCGGTATTGCAAATGATGAAGTTGACGCTTTCAATCATCTGGCTAAACATATGATTGACTGCATTGCTTCCACCCCCTCCAACACCAATCACTTTGATGATCGATGATTTTTCTTTTGGCAAATCAAAATGTATCATACAGTTGAATTTTAAAAGCTGCATTAACTTTTTAGCAGCATTGTTTATGGGTTAGTTTTGTTTATTATTAATTTAAAGATGATGATCTTCCTCTTCCTTAAATAGGTCCACAAGCCTGTCTTTGAATTTGTCCCAGAAACCGGTAAGATTTTTTCTCTTTGTCATCTTCTCGGCCGATACGGCTTCTTCTGCAACTATTACTTCTTCAGTCGCTGCTTGTCTCAGGCTATCTGGCACTTCAACAAGTTTGAAATCCATTTCAAATTGTTTGCGGTTATGCTCATAATCATCATAACCTTTCAGGATCAAACCGATGCAAGTTGAATAAGTGGGCTTAGCTAATTCTTCAATATGACCAGCGGCAAGATGTTCATTCGGGAAACCGATTCTTGCATTCAATCCCGTTGCATACTCAGTCAACTGGATCATATGTCTCAATTGTGAACCACCTCCGGTAAGAATAATACCACCATTCAATGCTTTATTATCAAGCCCAACTTGTTTTAAATGATAGGTAACAAAATCAAGTATCTCGCTCATGCGGGCCTGGATGATGTTAGCGAGGTTTTTTACGCTAATTTCTTTTGCCGGCATACCTCGCAAACCCGGAATGGTGATATAAGCATTGGCTTTTGCTTCGTTGGATAAAGCACTGCCAAACTGAACTTTCATTTGCTCAGCTTGTGTCTTTAAAACTCCCAGGCCTGTTTTAATATCATTTGTAATGTTCTCACCAGCAAAAGGAATAACCGCTGTGTGTTTTAGAATACCTTCATAAAAAACAGCAAGGTCAGTTGTACCCCCACCTATATCAACTATTGCAACCCCAGCTTCCATATCTTCCTGCCCCATCACCGCAGCGGCAGACGCCAGCGGTTGTAATACTAAATCTTTTGTTGCAAGCATTGCTTTTTCCACACTGCGATTGATGTTGCGAATTGCATTTTTATCTCCGGTTATGATATGGAAGTTGGCACCAACTTTTACTCCCCCATAACCGATCGGATTAGGAATGTTCTGAAAATTATCAATAGTAAATTCTTGAGGAATTACATCAATGATCTGGTCGCCTGCGGGAATATATGTTTTGTATTGATCCGCCACCAGCTGATCAATTTCTTTGCGTGTAATTTCTTCTTCCGTGTTTTGACGAACTATATCGCCGCGGGTTTGTAAACTTTTAATATGATGTCCCGCAATACCAACATACACTTCTTTGATTTCTAAACCGGGATTTGAAGCCAAACAATTTTCAAGCGCCGCATTGATGGCCTTGATCGTTTCATCAATATTGAGGACCTGGCCATGTTTTACACCGTTGCTGTTGGCCCGCCCAAAGCCTAATATCTCCAGTTTGCCAAATTCATTCTTACGACCGGCGATCACAGCGATCTTCGTTGTGCCGATGTCGAGTCCGACGATAATGGGTTG
>JAICGN010000234.1 GCA_025923075.1 Chitinophagaceae bacterium | reverse complement strand
GTGGGATGGGCAGCTTACAGGGACCTATGATGTGCTGCTTCAGTCGGGCAAAGGCACTCAACGTCTTACACTGGTAAAAGAAGGAGCGCATTGGAGAGCAGGTGAAGAAATTGAACAGATCGGTATTATTCAACAGGAGGTCGTTGATCTGCTTGGTGCGGTCATTAGCAAAGTCCGCAGGTGAGATGATGAATAATGAATGAAGAATTATGAGTTATGAATGTTTTTCCTGGCTTCAATTCATCATTCTACATCCGATTACTATCGGATCATAACTCATAATTCGTTGGCCACTTCGGACTTAGTTTCCGGCCAGCGCTTTGAACACCCTGAAGAGAATTACAACGGCTTCACCCTTCCCGAACCTGAAATAGTAGTGCTGATCAAAGGATGCCCACGATAATGAACAGAACCACTTCCACTAATAGTTGCATCAAGTGTTTGAGACAGGTTTACCAGCATGTCACCCGAGCCGCTGATAGTGGTTCTCGCATTTTCAGCAGCTACCCCGTCGAGGAATAACTTTCCACTGCCACTGATCCGCAGTTCTTCATTCCGTGCAGTACCGGCCTGCACATTGATATTACCAGAACCACTGATAACAGCATCTATTTTGTCGGTCACGTTTACAGCCGGCACCGTAATATCGCCGGTACCGCTGATGGCCATATCCAGGTTTGCAGCAATAATAGTTCCTGATACCGCTAAATCGCCCGAACCACTGAGATGAAGGTAGTCTGCCGTTGGCGCACTGATGTTGACGGTGATTTCTTCATTTTCTTTTATACGTACGCCATTTCTCACTTTTATCAACAAGTGCCCATTTATTTTAGCCGTTTCAATGACATCAAGAATATTCGGCTGTGCTGTAATTTCAACTTTATACTCCGGAGCAATTTTGTAATTGATCTTTCCGCCTATACTCGCTGATACACCGGAAAAACCTGTGATATTACGCGTTTCTGTTTGCACTTGTCCCTCTCCCACTACTTTTTTGCAGGAAGAACTTGTAAATAAAGCTGCGGCTGCTGCTAACATAAAAAACTGTTTTTTCATTTTTATTCGATTTCTGTTTTTGACAAATTTTAAAACTCTATTTTATAATTCAGGATGGGTATTAAACCTGTCTGGTAGCTGGTGACAATTTTATTTTTCTCCTCATCATACCATTGACCAAATACATTCAAGCGGTTGGTAACGTTTTGTATATCCAGTGATAAAGTGCTGGTTAGTTTCTTCCTGTTCCACTTCATACTGATCCCGATATCGGCGCGGAAGTAAGCAGCGTTTTGCAAAGTGTAAGCTTCTTTTTCTTGAAACACGGTATAGCCCTGCTGTTGTGAGGCCGCAAAATCAATCGGTGTAGTGCGAAGCCCGCCTGCATAAATTGTTTTCAGGTTAACGCCAAAGATTTTTGATTTTCTTTCATGTAGAAAATCTTTCCCGGCGATCAACGTGACCAGATAATTTCCGTTAAATCTTGTATTTCTTTCCACCCCGTCTTTTGCCGTGTATTTCGATTGATAGAAAGAATTGTTGAGGGTGAGATAGAAATTATCTTTCAGGTACCGTTCCAAAGAAATTTCAACACCATAGTTTTTACCCTTTCCCTTATTTTCCATTGGTTCTATTACGTACTCATTCAGGATATTCAGTGTTGACAAGCTGCTGCTATCATAGACACTGACCGGCACATTGAATAATTGCTGGTAATACAATTCAGCTTTCGCGAGCAGATTTTTAGTTACCCTGTAACTGTAAGAAAAAACATAATGATGCGACTTTGTTAGCGCCAGGTTCCTGTTAGGCATTATTACAGTTCCGTCGGCCAATTTTTGCTCCGCAAAATATACACTCAGTGTTTGCATCTGGCTGTGCAGTCCATAACCAAGCGCAATGCTGCTGTTGTTATTAATATTCCATTTGGCTGAAAATCGTGGCTCAACAGACGAAGTATTGTTGTGAGCGAGGCGGAAATAATGCATGCCCGCATTGAGCGTGATATTATTCGATGGCTTATACTGCCATTGTGCAAATGCCTGTTGTGTAGATGTGTTTCCGGACGTATTAAGATCCTCCTCTAAGGGATCACCTTCATTTTCGCTGGAAAGCCGGTAAAAATCATAGTTGACCAAATTACCGATCACGCCTGCGCGCAGGTTTAGCCGGTTACTGAATTTATAGTTGAGCGTTGAATTTAAGAATATCTTATTGGTTCTATACTTATCAAAGTATGTACCCGTTGATGTATAATCATCTTCAGTATAATTTTCATCATACCCAACCCTGGTTTTCGAAATTCCTATACCGGATTTGATATTCAGTTTATTACCCGCCAATATCGTATGCGTTATACCTGTCATTGCGGTATTGGATAAAAATGTATACGAATACCTGTCACTCTTACTTTCCCATTTTAATGAATCTTCTTTTGCATTAAATTTCTGATCGCTTAATCCGCCGAAACCAAAAAATGTAAATGTGCCAAGCTTGTTGGTCGGTAAGTACAAATTGTAAGACAGGTCTTGGAAATTGGTAGCGCCATCATCATCTAAAACGCCGATTTTCGAAAGCAATGCCAATGTGGAATAACGGTAATTAATAAGATAAGAGCCTTTGTATTTTTTTGAGAACGGCCCCTCCATTGCAGCATTTAATCCAAGCACTCCTGCCTGCAATGTATATTCCCTTTTCTCGTTGTTGCCTTTTCTTAATTTAAGATCAAACACACCGCTTAATGCATTGCCATATTCCGCCGCAAAAGCTGCGGTAACAAAATCAGAATTTGAAAGTAATTGAGAACTTAATACTGAAATGCCTCCCCCACTATTACCCGGTGTTGCGAAGTGATTTGGATTTGGAATATCCATTCCTTCCATACGCCACAATAATCCTGTTGGTGAATTGCCACGGATAACAATACTGTTATTTCCATCATCCGCTGCAAATACACCCGCAAAGCCTGTAGCCATGCGCAGGGGATCGTTAACAGCAGCCGCATATTTTTGAGTCTCTTCCACTGTAAATGCTCTTGCACTTACGGCACTCATATCATTAAGTGGTTTATTTTTTTTGCTACCGGCCTTTATAATTACTGCAGCTTCGGTATGGATCATTGCTTCCAGCGAAACATTAATAACTGTTTCTTTACCTGAGTTAACCGCAATATTTTCCAATACGCCTTCTTTAAAGCCGGTATAGGAAATACTTATGTGATAGGAACCAACAGGGATATTGCTGAAACGAAAAACCCCTGCATCGTCAGTGAGAACCGTTTTACCAAGCGGGCTGATGGTAACAGTTGCTCCCGCAAGCGGCTGTTGCAGCACCTGGTCTGTTACCGTACCACGAAATTGCTGTGAATACTGGGCCGGCACATTAATAAATAATAAGGATAAGGCGAACCCCAAAACGAATTTCATTTTCTTCTTCTTTAGTGGTTTTGATCGATTGTTTGAGAGTATAACAACTAAAGAAAGCCTTACCCCTATCTGCTAACATTTTTTTAGAAGAAATTAATTCCAGCATTCCATCCAAACCAACCCGTTACCTTATTGCTGAATTTTGTGGTGTTAAAACCGGAAGGAGGAACAGGGAACCGATAGCCACTGAAGCCAACGTTCTGGTCGGTTATATAAACTGAATAAGATGGACCGGCAAAGAACGAAACATATTTTCCAAGCTTAACGTTCAAGTTGAGGTTGAACCTGTTTAAGAGATTGGTATAATCCCATGAACCGAGATAGAGATACTGACAACCCAGCTCGGGATTAATGGAGAATGTTTTCTTTTTATTTAAAAACAATTCACTACCCAGACCATAACCAAACGAATAAACTTTATTACTGTCGCTTAAATTGGCGCCGGCCTGGAGTATGCTGTACAATTTTGAATTCCCGGTTTTAAAAGCGGCATTTACGTTTTCAATG
>JAICGN010000233.1 GCA_025923075.1 Chitinophagaceae bacterium | reverse complement strand
GCAATACGTAACAAACTTGTTCTTCGAATTTTTGCAGTTATTAGAGACAACAGAAACTATGTTGATAACTATGCTTATTGATCTGAATAAATAAACCTTTTCATTGCTTTTTTAATCATAGAAAACTTGGCGAAGGCCGTCTAAATATGATGACTCTTCCGGCCGAGCCGCACTACAAATATATTTTTATTTAACGGCGAGGCCAACACGATGCAGGCTTTCGCCAAGCCTCATGTTATGTGCCGTTCTTCTTGTCATAATAACTTTTCAACCAGTATTCCATTCCCAACGACTGTTTCGCTTCTTCTTTTATTATTGCCAATGCCTTTGCTTCTGTGTCTTTGCCAACAGTCATCTTTTCTAACATTTGCACGGAAGCCCAAAGGTCGGTGCGGTCTTGTTTAACGTCTATGAGTTTTGCAAATTCCGCAACACCTGTATCGCCATACTCCTTTCTGATTTTGTGAACAATTTCATACATGCGACTTACTGCTTTGTTGTTGCTCTTTACCGATTTTTTGTCTGTGTAGTCCATGTTATGGCAAATGGAGGTCATCCGTTTGTATTCTTCAATAAGTTCGTTGAGCGTCATAGTTAATGATAAAACAACTTTTTACTGTCGCCTCAAGGCTGATGAAACTGCTGGGCAGTATGGCACATAACATCCTGCTTTACGCAAATTCTTGTACAGAAAGTTAATGATTTCCAATTGTACGCTGCCCTCTTCATTCAATTATGTTGTACTGGCGCGTCCATCTTTTCCTGCCCCGATGGCTATCGGGGTCGGAGGTATGTGAATGGTGATGTACTTCCATAAAAAATTTATTGCAGGTGATATTGTTTCCTAATTAATTCTATTAATGCAGACGCTTTATTTATTAAAACAACGAATCCATAATTAGGGCCGTAGTCAATCATACGAATGTTGCCGGCCAGCTCATTTCTCAATTTAGAATATGCTTCTGTCCTTGCTTCCGATCTATAATTTTTCTGATAAGCAGAAATCATACTAACAAGCAAAGAATCGTTATCCCATTCCGGGGAACGGATAAATTGACTGACGTCCATGCTTCCAAGCTTTCCTACACCCCACCTTCCCATCTTGTTAATGATTTCATAGTCAAAAACGGTACGCTTTAATTTTTCGAGTTCATGAAAAAATAGCTGATAATCATCTTGCCCGTGAGAAAAATTATTTATGACAAAAGCATCATAGTCGGCAATACCACTGGCAACTTCCTGCTTTCTGATAATTCGGAACCCTCCTGCGTTCTTTAACTGTGAGACTGTCCTGTTGGTATAATTGAAATTTGCAATGTCGTCCAGTTCTGCGATAATACGATAAGCCCCGAGCAATGCTGTGGCTGTGACAGGAGGTGCCAATAAGATGTTTACAGAATCATACTTCGATTTTACTGTTTCAAAAAATCCCATCATAAGAGTCAGCTTTATTGAATCAGTTCTCAGATCTTCTAACATGCTATTCATAAACTCTTTTTCCCGGTTGTGTTCCACCATGTGTTCTCTTTGGTTTTCTGCCAGGAAACCGCAGAACACTGCCAGGAAGAGCATTAAAAACTCCCAGAAATAATGTGTCCATTTTTTTCTTGCTGTGTGGCCATGGTGATGTACTTCCATAATTGTTGGAGCTTGTTATAAGCAGGAAGATAATTCATTTTGTTTTTATCACGCAAAGACGCAAAGATTATTAAGACGCTAAGAAAGCAACTTTAATCCAGTCCATTTCTCCATTCGGTCGTGCTACAAAACCGTGACGCGATATATGCATAAATGATATTATTTTTCTCATACAGTTCTATTTTTCTTTTAGATTGTTATTCTGTGGAAGCTATTCCTTTATTTCAGATGATACTCTTTCTTGAGATCATTTATCAATTCAACCGCCAGTTCTTCTGCTTGTTTCCAGGATACATCTATGTTTCGTTGAAAATTTCTTTGCTGAACAACAACCATGTTCAATAACTCTTTTATTTCAGCTCTTTTATTTTCCAGCGATTCGGAATTTTGAAGGATTATCTGCTGAACGGTTTGCGAGGACATAGTGTCTACGGTCATCAAAAAGTATTTGGACAACTCATGATGATATATGGGATCAATAACTACATTGATTTGCTTCAACAATAGATTTCCCCTGATCGTATTATTATAAGACTCCATATCGATTTGCTTTACGATACCTTCATAATTCATCATTTTTTCCAGCAACCGGTAATTTTTAAAATAGCGTAGGCTACCGGAATTTTTGATCTGTTCAAATGTGGCCCTACTCCAAATGATGGGTTGTGTCCAATACATGAACCTTGTATAAAGAGAAAACCGCGAAGCATTGTTGCCGTCCAACTTTGTTTTGCTAAGAGCAAGCAGGCTGTCGACGAAAGCTACGTATAACCCGGCATATTTTTTTTGAGCATAAATAGCAGCCGTATCATTGTGCAGATCTTTGACAAGAGTCTTTGAAAACTCTTTCGCCCTTACATTTTCTATGTAATGCTCCCGTTGATTCTCTACAAAGAACCCAAGTGTAACCGCAAGAAATAGCATTAAAAACTCCCAGAAGTAATGAGTCCATTTTTTTCTTGAAGTATGTGAATGGTGATGTACTTCCATAATTGTTGGTGCTTGCTTTTTGTTTGTGGAGCAGGAAGTTAATTTATTTTCTTTTGCTACTGCGAAGAACTATAAAAGAAAGATGCTGATGCTGTAATAGTAATTATTGTAATTAAATTCCCGGGGTCTGCCCTCTTCATTCAATTATGTTGTGGCTGTGGGGCAAGACCCCGGGCGGACGAAACTTTGCCGGTTCCTTCAGAACCGATGCTTAGTCACAGACTAAGCATAACGATCCTATATTTTTATTTTTCTTTATTGGGTTGAAAAGAATGGGAACTACCGACAACGAGGGTGGACTGAAAACTGAATGTTGTGTGCCGGCCTTATCTTTATTTCCGTAACATCAATTTATTCAAATTAATTATGCCACAATTAATTTCAGTTTTATTGATCCTATAAAAAAGATCTTGTTCTTTTAAACTAAATCCTGTTCGCAATGTACCATTTACTCCTTTATTGGAAAGCGTTACGACATAGAAAGCACTAGATTCTTTCGGACCTATAGTTCGTTTCAAAGAAGATGGTTTAGAAATACCATTGTCCAAAGAAGATTTTAAATCCAGACCATAATCATACAATGGTCCTTTGTCAATTGTCATTGTATCGGGAGGAAAAAACAATCTGTAATAAACCCCCGGGGCAAACGGCAACTCAGATGATTCTGCAGGAAATTCAATTGTCAATTCGCAGGGATCATCTGTTTCATTAACTATCCTGGTAAAAAATACTGCATAAATGTATCCCTTACCAGCAGGATCGGTGTAATGAGCTCCACTTTTTGGAAAACTGTTCTGTATTATGAGGCTCCTGCCTGCGGAGTCAGTATACTCATATCTAGTATCAATATATTCTTCATTATGATTAGTCAATGGTTTTTGTCTTTGGACATTTTTTACCGAATCCAAACTTCCTACATAAACGGAATCTCTTTGCCCGAAGCAAAAAAATCCTGTTGTCAGCATCATCAATATCATTATACTTTTTTTCATTTTTTTTAATTTTTTATTTTATTTCAGCTTGCGCAGAACTAATAATATTTGTCATCTGCGGAATTTTAGACGACGGATGAATGTTAACCTGATTTTTCAACATCCTCCCGCACTGGGTATGGCATAAATCACATTGCCTGAAACAGATAAATTGAAAACCTTATTTTCTATTGAAGGAAGTATCAATTGCCATGTTTTCCCCTTATCTCCTGATCGGTAAATGCCGTTGGGATGACCACAAAAGAAATAATCACCCACCTGGATAATGGAGGAAATCTTCATACTCGGTGGAAGATCGGCATCGATGGCCTGCCAG
>JAICGN010000232.1 GCA_025923075.1 Chitinophagaceae bacterium | reverse complement strand
TGTCTGGCTTTCAATTATTGCCTTTGTATTGGCGACTTTTCCTGCTTGGTACGCGATGGACAAATGGTTAAATAGCTTTCAATTTAAAATTGAGGTAAGTTGGGCTTTATTCGCTATCAGTATGGGATTGGGTCTACTTGTCGTCTTAATTACTGTGAGTTATCATACTCTAAAGGCAATTCACGTGAATCCTGCCGAGACTCTAAAATATGAGTAATATAGCAAGATGATCCTGCAAGTAAGACTGCACATGTTGGACGTTTTAAACAGCGGACATTACCGACAGTCGAATATTTTTAGACAACTGACATTGAAATAGATAAATTGTGCTTCGAACCGCGGCATCATGCAAAAGCCGCGCGACTGCAACCCGCATGCAAAAGCTTTGGCATCCGTGCTGCTTAGTGACGGTAGACTGCGGCACTGAGCATAACAAAAATGCATAATCAATGGTGGGGTTCAGTTTAAATTTTAAATATTTATCTTCGTTCAACGCTCAGTTAACGGTGGGCAGATTCGGCTTCGTAAACCCACCACTGCTTATATGCTAGCGTTCTATGCTATTAAAAAGAAAAAAATTAATTGATATAACGTGACAAAAAAAAGGCGCCTCCTTGCAGCAATTATGTTCACAGATATTGTGGGATATACAACTATAATGAATGAAAATGAGGATAAAGCTGCAAACATCCGCCAACGCCATCGAGATGTTTTTCAAAAGGAGCATGAAAACTTCCAGGGTGAGATATTGCAATATTTCGGCGATGGTACTTTAAGCATTTTTCAAAGCGGGGTGGAAGCGGTTGAATGTGCCATCAAGATGCAACAAGCTTTTCAGGAAAAAGATCCTGTACCTCTTCGGATCGGTATTCATTTAGGAGATGTAGTTTTGAATGACAATGATGTGTATGGAGATGGGGTAAATATCGCCTCGCGAATTGAAAGCCTCGGTGTGCCCGGCTGTATTTTGATATCTGATAAATTGTACTACGCAGTTAAAAGTCATGAATTTATTTCAGCACAATCGCTCGGGTACTTTGAGTTCAAAAATATTAAAGACCCTATTGAAGTTTTTGCTCTTGCAAATGATGGCATTCGTGTACCTGGGCGAGCGGAGATGATGGGCAAACTTACGGAAAGGAAAAAATCTATAGCCGTCCTTCCATTTCTCAATATGAGCAACGACGCCGAAAATGAATATTTTAGCGATGGGGTTTCGGAAGAGATTTTGAATGCCTTAGCTAAAATTGAAGCAATAAAAGTAACGGCCCGAACCTCTTCTTTTTCTTTTAAAGGGAAAAATGTGGATGTCCGCGAGATTGCCAGACAATTGAATGTAGCGCATATCTTGGAGGGTAGCGTCAGAAAGACAGGCAACAGGGTTCGGATCACCGCACAGCTGGTGAGCGGTATTGACGGGTATCACTACTTCTCAGAAACTTATGACCGAACGCTTGATGATATTTTTGCTGTACAGGATGAAATAGCTTTAAAAATTACAAACCGGCTTCGTACACATCTGGGAGAGAAACAGCAGGAACAAAAATTGGTCGAGGTTTCCACTACCAATATGGAAGCCTATGACCTGTACCTTAAAGGACTTTATTATTTCAACCAGTGGGGTAGCGAAGCAGCTACCAAAGCGAAGCCTTATTTCGAAAAAGCGGTGGAATTGCAAGATGATTTTGCACTTCCTCATGCTAAATTGGGAACGGTGTATTATTTACTTGCGGAGGGCGGTCACTTATCCTGGGCGGAAGCCTATGAAAAAGCTATGGCCCACGTGACTAAAACCTTTGAACTTAAACCAGAAATTCCAGATATATACGAGCCTCTCATCGCCTTTAAATATGACTTTAAATGGGACTGGCAAGGTACGTTGGAAGCTATCAAAAAGGGATTGAAGCAATTCCCCAATTCCCTCGAAATTCAGCATTTATATGCCGCTTTTCTCTTCTTAAGGGCGGAACATGTACCCGAAAGTATTGCCATAATGAAAAAAGTGGTAGCACTAGACCCGATGTCTGTCCGGATGAACCTGTATTTAGGAGTTCATTCCTTCTTTGGATTTGAAATGGAGTTGGCTTCATCCGCCTTTCAAAAGGTTCTAAGCGTAGTCCCGGATCACCGCTGCGCCCTGGAATTCTTGGGTTGGATAGCAGCACTCGACGGAAATTATGAAAAAGCCCTTCAATATTTCGAGCAGCTACAACCTGTCAGCGGGTTTCGCCTTCATCAATCCACCTGCCTTGGATGGGTCAATTATAAAATGGGAAAGAAAGACAATGCTCACCAGTACCTAAAGGAAATGGAAAAACTCGAAAAAGAATCTGAATGGAATACCTTTTATACGATTGATTTGGCCACTCTATATACCTGCTTCGAAGACTTTGATAAAGCTTTCATTTACCTGGAGAAAGCTATTTCCAATAGGATTGGTGATATGATGATGTTGGATTCCTTTGATGTCTATTTCGGTGCGCTGCGTCCCGATCCTCGATTTAGGAAAATGCTTGACTTGATTGGTGATGTTCCTTCGATTGATATTTGAATAAATGATTTTCAAAAAACATCATCCAAACAAATAGTTAATAAATGAAAATAATCAAAAGTTGAAGATTGAAAACAGCATAGAACAACGGCTATTTGCAATGGCGGGGTTCAGTGTAAATTTGTAGTTCAGTTTTCAAATTCCGCTTGGTCACGGTTGATAAGTCCGTTAAGAAAATGAGCAGTTTCGACATACAAGAAAAAATTAAGAGGACATTTAAAAACATAGAGTTCCACGACAAACACTCAGATGACCAACTTTGTCTTGAATTCTCAACTTCCAAGAAAAAGGACTATACTTTTTATTTATGGATAGAATCATTGTGGACGACCTTGAATATTGGAGCGAGTCTGAAAGGCAATCCTGACAAATATTTTTGGTATGATTCAGCGGAGAAATTGAACATGGGCGACGAAGAATGGGTGAATTGGGCTGAAGAATATATTTTTCGCACGCTTGACAAACTAGTGAACTATGAAACAAGAATTATTCAGAAGGATGGATTAGTTTTTACTTCTTTCACATGCGAGTACTTTGACAATGAATGGAAAGAACTAACGAAGAACCGGGGCTTTAGGTGGACGTTGGATACTCCTAAAATTAAGGGGCAAAAAAAAGTCTACGTATAACGGACCAGCGCACATCAAGAATCTATAAAATATGTGCTGTAATGCACTACCTTGTGAGCGTGCAAGTAACTTCGCGCGGCAACATTGGACAATGAATCAGATTTTAAACGCACATGTTTCATAGCCAAGCGTTAGCGGCAAGTGCACAACTAATTATGAGACATAAGATACTCCTGGGACTTGGACTTATTTGGTTTTCATCGTGTGGGACAACCAACAACGACAACCTAGTAACTGGTGACTTGTATTTCAGTTTTTTCAGAATTGGTACTTATTATAATCTTCCCGACAGCATCATTAAAAAAGTGGAGGACGATCTTAATGCTGTCAACCTTGAGATAGCCAACAACTCATCTGACAGCGCTTTAATTGAATTGGTTTTAGATTATCGTAAACTTAAAGACGAGGGACTAATTTATAAACCAGTAGTGGACATAAGAGTAGACGATGATTTGATTGTAAAATTAGTATTGGACTCCACTGACTATGACAAAATAAAAGCGTACAAATATCAGGACTTGATTGACAACAATAAAAAAGTAAGAATTAAAGCAAGGACAAGAAGAACCGGACTTGGTTTTTACTACTGCACTGAACTTTTGGAACTTAAACTGGTTGATGGTAAGACGCTTCCGCAGGACAATAAGCTAAAAATTCAAGACTATAATTAAAGTGCCGACCTTGCAGGATTCTTATACATTGAAACTATGAACGAAAACTAGGAAGCAAACCCCTAACCTTTAGAAGGAGAAGCAGCGTTGAAATATTAAGGCGT
>JAICGN010000231.1 GCA_025923075.1 Chitinophagaceae bacterium | reverse complement strand
CACCGCCGATCTCATTTCCATTCAGGACCATGTCGTAGGCATTTGCTTTGATATTGGCGTAAGGATGCTTCAAATACTCTGCGGCATTTTCAATAGCAGGATTGTTATTGATCATTGTGGAAATATCTGAAGGCTTTGGTGAAGTAAATGGATGATGACGCGCCACCCAACGATTTTCTGCTGCATCATATTCAAATAACGGGAAATCTAATATCCAGACAAGTTTGAATTCATCTTTCTTTCTGAAGCCAAGTCGTTCGGCGATTTCAAGCCTGAGTTCACTAATTGCTTTTCTTGTTCTTTCTTCAGGACCGGCAAGTAGCAATACAAGATCGCCGGCACTTGCATTACATGCTGCAGCAATTGCTTTCAATTTTTCTTCATTGAAAAATTTATCCATGCTGCTTTTGAATGTTCCATCCTTATTGCATTTGATAAAGCCAAGTCCACCCATTCCGATCTGTGGTCTTTTTACCCATTCTGTTAATTCATCTGTTTGCTTACGACTGTAGTTACTGCCCCCCGGAACTGCGATAGCAACAACAGTGGCCCCCCCACCCCCCAACGGGGGGATTGAGAACATTTCCTCTGCAAAATCAGATTTCTTGTCAGGAAAGACATGTGGAGGAAACTTTAAATTATAAACTTTCATTTCAAATCTGATGTCCGGTTTGTCATTGCCATAATTCCACATGGCCTCTTCCCATGTCATTCGTTCAATCTCTTCATTGTAATCGATCCCTTTTACTTCTTTAAAAATATGTTTTATCATTCCTTCAAACATATTCAGGATATCTTCCTGCTCAACAAATGCCATTTCGCAGTCGATTTGCGTAAACTCTGGCTGGCGGTCGGCACGAAGATCTTCATCACGAAAACATTTTACGATCTGGTAATAGCGGTCGTAGCCGCTTACCATTAATAATTGTTTGAAAGTCTGAGGCGATTGTGGCAATGCATAAAACTGACCCGCATTCATTCTTGAAGGAACAACAAAATCTCTTGCGCCTTCCGGAGTGGATTTAATAAGAAAGGGGGTTTCGATATCCATGAAGCCCTGCTGGTGAAGATAATTCCTCGTGGCACGATTTACGGCATATCGGAGTTCGATATTTTTTTTTACAGCGTTCCTGCGGAGATCGAGAAAACGATATTTCATCCGGATATCATCCCCACCATCAGTATCGTCTTGTATCGTAAAAGGGGGTACTGCAGATTTATTCAGGATTTTGAATGACTTTACAAGTACTTCAATGTCACCCGTGGGAATAGATGGGTTTTTATTGCTTCGCTCATTAACTATTCCGGTGGCTTGTATAACAAACTCACGGCCCAATGGATGTTCATCCAACTCCTTGTTCAATTCTTCGCCAAACAATAATTGTGTGATACCATAGCGGTCACGTAGGTCAACAAAAGTGATTGCACCAAATTTTCTTACTGTTTGCACCCAACCAGCAAGTGCAATTTCTGCATTTGCATTATTAATTCTTAACTCGCCACATGTATGCGTACGAAACATCGATTTAGATTTTAAATTTCATATTTCGGATTTGCTGTGCAGGAATACCGAACATTGAACCGAGCGTCGCTGCAGTGGTTTTATCGTAGTACTGGAGCTGCTACCCAAAAAAATTCAACGGCGGCAAAGATAAGGACTATTCGATGCCTTAAAAGTTTGACCGTTGAGTATATTTGAGAACAGCATGCCCAATTTTTTTCAAAATTTTTTTAAGAATATATTTTGTATAAGGCAAACAATACTACCTTATACGATCCTGAATTGCCTATACCACTGGAAACAGCAAATGATTATGCCATTCTAATTTCCCGCGTCTTGCCCTATTTTGCCAAGTTGAATGATGCAAACAAACAGCGATTTTTAATAAGGGTGTATAATTTCAGGAAGTCAAAATTCTTTCATTTCCGTGGATTGCAACCGAATGAGGAGATAGCGATATTAGTGAGTGCAGCGGCTGTGCAAGTTTCGCTTGGTTTGAAGAGTTATCGCCTTGCATTTTTTACATCCATCTATATATTGTCTGATGCCAATCAGGTTTGGCATGCAAAGGAGCTGTTTATTGGACATGTTTCTCCAACGGGTATTTATATTTCGTGGAAACATTTTGTACAGGAGTTTTATGATTATACCGAGGGTATGAATGTCGCTTTACATGAAATGGCCCACGCATTGCATCATGAAACCTTTATCCAGGAAACAGGTATCGATTGGGATTTCAGGCAGGATTTTGATAAACTTTCTTCTATGTATGGACCGCTAATGAGCAATGCCGTTGTAGAAAGGAGAAGCTATCTGCGGGGCTATGCCTTCACAAATTATCAAGAATTTTGGGCTGTTAGCATCGAAAATTTTTTTGAAAATCCACAAGGTTTAAAAGATAATCTGCCTCAATTATATGCGATTTTACGCGCTACGCTTAACCAGGATCCCCTGCACCCGGATGAGCTTGTGCTAGTTGGATAAAATAAATATTTGCCAGACGTAATTTTCCCAACTGTCTTTTCGTTTTTAAGTCATTAGTAATTCTACCCAAAAACATCGTAAAGCTTGCAATTTGAAAAGCGATTATATATTTTTAAAGTTCCGAACCCTGAAACATGCTGTCATTTTTAAGAAAATTAAATCATTTTTTCGCTCCACAAAGACTGGAACTTCCAGCACAACTTATTACGGAGGAATCTGTGAGCGAAGAAATATTCAATAGGTACTCCTATATCATCGGCAGTCGCATTCAGTACTTCAATGAACTCTCAGCTGAACTGAAACAAAAATTCATAAACCGGGTTCACAATTATATCCGCCAAAAACAATTTCATTATATCGGTCTTGAGCCAAAAGAGGAGATTCCCATTTTAACAGCATCTTCCGCCGTGCAGGTGACATTTGGATTAAAGAGTTACATGATGCAGCATTTTAAGAACATTTATATATTAGCTGATGCCTACCGGATGGATAATGACGAAGAGTTATACATCGGTCATGTCGCGCCGGAGGGTATTTATCTTTCATGGAAACATTTTTTATTTGGCTACTCCGATAATACAGATAATATAAACGTAGCCGTTCATGAAATGAGTCATGCGCTTTTATTTAATAATTATTTTGCCAAGTATGGGGTGGATAAAAATTTCCGGGCGAACTATGAAAAGTTTTCGACAACGACTGGTCCTATACTGGCTGACGTAATTACAAGAAGAAAAAGTTATTTACGCAATTATGCGTTGACAAATATCCATGAATTCTGGGCTGTAAGTGTAGAAGCTTTTTTTGAAAACCCGGCAACTTTAAAAGAGAACATGCCGCAGCTTTATGAGGCACTTTGCAGTGTGCTGAACCAGGATCCTGAAACCACCCATAAAATCTTAAAACCCGAACTATGATAACGTTGACACTGATTTATTTGTGCAGAAAGTATTTCTTTGACAAGAAAAAGAAGGTGATTGTATTAGTACCTTCTTAAAATACCACAAAGAGGTGATGCTTTTTTGTCGTTGGATTTGATAAATTGCCCCTGGTAATTTTTTAAATCCAATTTTTATGTACATACTAGCCGAAGTAGGTCCTGATTTTGTAAAAATCCTGGGCTATGGTCTTTCCGGTTTTGCCTTTTTGCTTATGTTTTTTGCTTATATGCTTTTAAGGCAAGTCATAAACAAATCGACCCAAAATAAAATGATTATTAAATCCATTTGGGCCTTTATGGGGTTGAGTTTCTTATTAACCATAACAATCGGAGTGTTTTCATTTATCACCGGTGATTATAAACAAAAGAAACTGGCCGATAACGAGGCTACGATCAAAACACAGCGAAATGGACTGGAAATATTAAATGCTGATCAAAAACTGGATAGCCTTGTGAAAAAGACAATTGCCGACAATATGGCGAATAATCCCGAAAAGGCTGCGGAAACAAAACAGGCGTATGATAAAATCATTACCGAACTAGAATCT
>JAICGN010000230.1 GCA_025923075.1 Chitinophagaceae bacterium | reverse complement strand
ATGAATAATCTTCCGCTTGCGTTTCAGTATGGTTTCAGTTCATTGGCCAAAGCAAAACAACTTGATAATAGCAGCATAATAGCCTGGATATATGGCATACTTTCCCGTGCCTATCTCAAAAAAGGAATGCCCGACAGTTCTATTTATTATGGCAGGCCGGGCCTGGATATTGCCATAGAAGCCGGCACTATTGAATACATGAGGGATAATGCTGCAGCTTTAGCTGATGCTTTCGCATTTAAGAAAAACTTTGACAGTGCCTACAGTTATCATCTTCAATATATCAATTACAGGGATAGTATGGTGAGCGCAGAAATCAGGAACAAAACAGCAGTACTTCAGCATAACAATGAATTGGAGAAAAAACAAGCACAGATCGTTCAGCTCAGCCAGCAAAAAAAGATACAGCGTGGCTATTTATTGGGTAGTGTGATCGTACTTGTCATGATTCTTATTACTGCCGGGCACTTGTTGCGCAATAACCGCCAGAAGCAAAAAGTAAATAAATTGCTGCACAGGCAAAAACAGGAAATTGATGCCAAGGCGCAGGATCTTGAACGATCATATAATAATGTAGAACAGCTCGGCGAGATAGGGCGCAAGATCACATCATCGCTTTCGGTTGAAACGATCATCAGCACTGTATATGATAATGTGAACTCACTAATGGATGCGTCAGTATTTGGAATTGGCATTTATCATGACGATACAAAACAGATCGATTTTCCGGCTACATATGAAAATGGCATGGCACTACCGGCTTATTCTAATTCTGTCTATGAAGAGAACAGGTTTGCCAGTTTGTGTTTCATCAGTGGTAAAGAAATTGTTATGGGCGACCTGGAAACGGAATATAAAAACTGGCTCCAGCATGTTCCGGCACCTAAAGAAGGTAAGCAAGCTGCATCGCTTATTTATCTGCCATTAAAGTCGAAGGAAAAAATGTTTGGAGTGGTTACTGTTCAAAGTTTTCAAAAGAATGCTTATTCGGAGTATCATTTATATATGCTGCGCACGATTGCGATCTATGCCGCGATAGCTTTGGAAAATGCCGAGTCGTACAAAAAACTAAATTTAACAGTAGATAGTTTACGGAGAACCCAATCACAACTGATACAGTCAGAAAAAATGGCTTCGCTTGGTGAACTGACTGCAGGGATTGCTCATGAAATTCAAAACCCCTTGAATTTTGTCAATAATTTTTCCGAGGTAAATGCCGAACTGATAGATGAAGTGAAAGACCAGCTTGCAACCGGTGATTTGCAATCTGCCAGCGATACATTTAACAACATAAAACAAAATCTTGAAAAGATCAGGCTGCATGGCAAACGTGCCGATTCAATCGTGAAGGGAATGTTGCAACATAGCCAAAGCAGCAACGGTGTGAAAGAATCAATAGATATTAATGTATTGGCTGATGAATATTTAAGGCTGGCCTACCATGGATTGAGAGCAAAAGACAAATCATTCAATGCGGTTACAAGGACCGATTTTGATAACAGGATTGACAAAATAAGCGTTGTGCCACAGGACATCGGTAGGGTACTTCTCAATTTGATCAACAATGCCTACTACACCGTAAGTGAAAAGAAAAAGCAAAAGCAAAACGGATACGAGCCTACAGTAACTGTAAGCACCATAAAGGATAATGGTACGATCAAAATAAAAGTAAAGGATAATGGCAATGGCATTCCTCCAAAAATAATGGATAAGATATTTCAACCATTCTTTACTACTAAACCAACAGGCGAGGGAACGGGATTGGGGTTATCATTAGCTTACGATATCGTCACCAAGGGACATGAAGGCGAGTTGAAAGTGGAAACAAAAGAAGGAGAAGGGTCAGAGTTTACAATTCAATTACCTTACCAGGTCTGTTTACAATAACAACTGCCCATAAATAATACGTAGGTCAATATTCAAGGCTTCGGGATCAATTAAATACTCTGATTTAAGTACTGCCCCTTTCGTCGGGGCAGTTTTTTATTTTATCAATTCAGCATTTTTCAGGAAATAGAAGCCTGTACTATTTGTTCGATATTTAATTTTCTCATCGACATAAATGCCTGTGCAGCTTTGCCTGCTTTAGCTGGATCACTCATTATTTTATCTAATATTGTTGGAACGATCTGCCACGATACGCCAAATTTATCCTTCAACCAGCCGCACATGCTTTCTGCTCCGCTTTCTGTAAGCTTCTCCCAGTAATGATCAATCTCCTTTTGTGATTCGCAATATATGGTAAGTGAAACCCCTTCTGTAAATGTAAAATTGTGTGGTGCCGCACTTTCCATGATCATAAACTTCTGATCGTTCAAAGCAAACTGTGCATGTTTTACTTTTCCCTCCTGGTCGGGTAATTCGTTTGTACCATAGCGAAGTATGCCATCAACTTTTACATTTTTGAAGATTGAAGAATAATGTTCAATGGCTTCATCTGCTCTTCCATATTGTTTGCCGGTGAACATAAGGCATGGTGTTATTTTCTGACCCACATCACTTATTTTTCCCAATGCTATTTGCCACGAGATGCCAAACTTATCATTTATCCATCCGTATTTTTCACTCCATGGATATTTATCCAAAGGCATCAACACTGTGCCTTCTTTGCTGAACGCATTCCAGATTTTGTTTAACTCTTCTTCTTTTTCACAGATGTAAAAAAAAGAAATAGAGGCATTGGGTTTGTACTTGGGTCCTCCATCCAACAGAGTAAAACTTTGTCCCGAAACATCAATGGAGGTTACAACAGGTGATTGCGCAGTAATTTTTGCATTGGCAAAAACTGAACAGTATAATGTCGCGGCTTCTTTTGCCTGTGCATTAAACCAAAGACAAGGAGTTATTTTTTCTTTCATTGTTTAGATATTTATATGCAAACTTATGAAAGGATATAAGCGAAGAATAGAATAAAACCGACACTATTCATTTTCTCCTGTCAAACCAGACTGGAGATAATTATTCGGAGTGGTCTTTGTAAACTCTTTGAAAGCTCGGATAAAATGACTTTGATCGGAAAAACCGTTATCGTAAGCAATATCGGTAAGCTTATTAAATCCTTTGCCTCTTAATTGTTCAAATGAAACCTGGAACTGGCAGATACGCCTGTATTGGTTCGGTGTAATACCCACATATTTTTTAAAGGTCCTTTGAAAAGTCCTTTCATTAAGATCTAATTTTTTCAATACGGCGGATAATACCTCGGTACCCGGATTGTTCATTATTTCATCGGTGGCGTATTTAATGATCTCACATTCTTTATTATTCTGCTGCAGTTGGAGAATTAATAAATTATCAAGTACTTCAATTTTCTGTTGTGTAGTTAACGCATAAACTAATTGTGTTCTGAGTGCATTTGTTTTATGAGGGTTCCAAATAGAAAGATCAACTGGATCCCCGATTAGTTTTTTGGCCGGGACATTAAAGACAGTTGATAATGCAAATGGCTTAAAGAAATAAGCAATGATAGTTGTGTTATCGTTGATCGTCCAGGAATCTGCTGTGCTTGATCTTCCAAACAGTGTTAGCTGCAAAATATCCTCATTACCACGTTGATCTTTTTCACTTCGGCAAAGCAAAGCAGGCATTCCATTAGTGACAAGCGGCAGTTGTTCAGCATCTGGTTGAGAAAACCCCTCCAGTATCAAAACTGTTCTTATATATCCTGATAATAACTGATTTGGTTTTTGATACCAGTATTTCATTCCGTAAATGAGTTTGTCTCCTTACTGCTAATATATAAATATACGCAATGGCTAAGTATTGTCTTATGCTCCTGATTCAGTAATTTCCCAGCTTATAAACTACTGTATGAGAAAACTTTTATTTGCTTTTTGTCTTTTGCTTATTGCAAATTCCTTCAATGCCCAGGAACTAAAATATTACCTGCCTGATTCGGTTACGTACAATGCTTCCATTCCTATACCAAAAGATATCATTTATCATGAAGTAGGAGAGTGGCACATCACGCATGACCGGCTTGTGAATTACATGAAAGCAATTGCCACTGCTGCACCAGATAGAGTAAAGCTGGAAACGATGGGATTTACTT
>JAICGN010000229.1 GCA_025923075.1 Chitinophagaceae bacterium | reverse complement strand
GCCTACGGTAAAAGACATTTTGTTTGAGAAATTGCCCCCGGCGGTTGGTAAGAATGAATTGCAAAAATATGTTGGCGACTATGATCTGAACGGAACCAACGTGAAAGTATATGTAAAAGATGATAAGACGTTAATGGCGTCTATACCAGGCCAACCCGATTATGAATTGGTGCCAGCCAAAGAAAATGAATTTGATTTGAAAATTGTTAAAGGATATAGCGTGAAGTTTGAAGTGAATGAAAAGAATGAAGTGTTGAGTATGACATTTGTTCAACCAAATGGAAATTTCAAAGCAAAAAGAAAATGACCGCTATTAATTGGCTTAAAAAAAACCTGCCTGTCGGCCCGACAGGGATCATGTTGAAAAAAGGTAAAGGCCTGGTAATTGTTACCGTTATTTTATTTTTTATCTCCTGCACAGAAAAACAGCAGCAGTATCATACCATCATCCGAAACGGAATGATCTATGATGGCAATGGCGGCGAGCCATTCAAAGCTGATATCGGTATCAATGCCGATACGATCGGATTCATTGGTGACCTTTCAAAAGCTTCCTCAAAAAACGAAATTGATGCAAACGGAAAGGCTGTCGCACCCGGTTTTATAAATATGCTTAGCTGGGCAACTGAAACATTGATTGAAGATGGCCGTTCACAAAGTGATATTAAACAAGGTGTGACGCTTGAAGTAATGGGTGAAGGATGGAGTATGGGCCCGTTAAGTGCATCAATGAAAGAAAGAGAACAAAGATCACAGGGAGACATCAAATATAAAATTGAATGGAACACACTTGGCGAGTATTTAAATTTTCTTGAAAAAAAAGGTGTCAGTTGTAACGTTTCATCTTTTATTGGGGCCACTACGGTCAGAGATCATATTATTGGTGAAGATAACCGTGCTCCAACTGCTGCCGAACTGGATTCAATGAAGATGCTTGTTCGCCAGGCAATGGAAGAAGGTGCACTGGGTGTTGGTTCTTCTCTTATTTATCCTCCCGCTTTTTTTGCAAAAACAGAGGAACTTATTGAGTTATGCAAAGAAGCTTCTAAATACGGTGGCTTGTATGTCAGCCACATCCGAAGCGAAGGAAATAAATTCTATGAAGCTGTTGAGGAATTGATCCGCATAGCAAAAGAAGCTAATGTGCATGGAGAAATTTATCATTTAAAGGCAGCGGGAAAAGATAATTGGAATAAACTTGATAGTGTAATACGAAGAATAGAAAAAGCAAGAAGTGAAGGCATTAGTGTTGCAGCAAATATGTACACCTACGTTGCAGGAGCAACAGGAATGACAGCCGCTTTTCCTCCATCATTACAAGATGGTGGTTTTGGAAAACTTAGAGAACGACTGATGGATCCAACCCTCCGCGCAGAAATGAAAAAAGCAATGAATAGCAACCCGACTGATTGGGAAAACCTTTACTACGGAGCAGGTGGGCCCGAAAATGTTTTGCTTTTAAGTTTTAAACAGGATTCATTAAAAAAATATACTGGCAAATCATTAGCTGAAGTTGCTGGCATAAGAGCAACAAGTGCAGAAGAAACGGCAATGGATCTGATCATCCAGGACAGCACAAGAGTGGGTGTTGCTTATTTTTTAATGAGCGAAGACAATGTAAAAAAACAAGTGGCAATTCCCTGGGTAACTTTTGGAAGCGATGAAGGGTCTTATACAAACGAAGGTGTTTTTCTAAAATCAAATGCACACCCCAGGGCTTATGGTACTTTTGCAAGAGTGTTGGGTAAATATTCCCGCGATGAAAAATTGATCTCTTTGGAAGAGGCAATTCGTAAACTTTCAAAACTCCCCGCTACTAATCTTAAAATTCAAAAACGTGGTGAATTGAAAGTTGGTCACTATGCTGACATTGTCATTTTTGATCCTGCAAAAGTGAAAGACCACGCCACCTTTGATAAGCCGCATCAATACGCTGAAGGAATGATCCATGTTTTTGTAAATGGTGTGCAGGTGCTAAAAGATGGAGCACACACTGGTGCAAAACCGGGAAGGTTTGTGAAAGGACCAGGCTGGAAACAATAATTAATAATTATTAATTAATAATTACTAATGAAGACAACTATAAGGAGAGCACTCAGAGAAGATTGTTCTCGTTTATTAGAACTGATTAAAGAGCTGGCAGTGTATGAAAAAGCGCCGGATGAAGTGACTGTTTCATTGGAACATTTTACGGAAAGTGGTTTTGGAAAAAATCCTGTTTGGTGGGCATTTGTCGCAGAAGAAGATGGAGTTATTCTCGGGTTTGCTCTTTACTACATTCGCTATTCTACATGGAAAGGACAAAGAATGTATTTGGAAGATATTATCGTAACAGAAAAAGCGAGAGGAAAAGGCATCGGAAAACTTTTGATGGACCGGCTTATCGAAGAAGCAAAAGAAAAGAAATTTACGGGTATCATGTGGCAGGTGCTTGAATGGAATGAACCAGCCATCAATTTTTATAAAAAATACGATGCTAAATTTGACCCTGAATGGGTGAACTGCAGTATCTATCTATAAAAAATCCCCCGGCAAGCCGGGGGACGTCTCTAGTTGTTACTCTCAGTGCTGAACAATAAATTTTCTTGTTTCCTTATCTGCGCCCTGCTCAAATTTAAGGAAATAAACTCCATTAGCAAGTTTACTTACGTCTATCTTTTGTAAAGATTTGCCAGACATAAATAATTGCCGTTTTATCATTAAAGCTCCTGCCTGGTTATAAATAGTTATCTCGGCGTTGCCATCTATTGGATTACTAACTGATAAACTAAGTTGGCCTGAAGTTATGGTTGGGTATAATAAAATACTATTGAATTTCTCTCTTGGCGAATGAAAACCATTATTTGGTGTTATAGTTATATCATTATTAGGTTGCCGGGCATTGGTGCATGCGGAATTAACAATGCTGTTCAATTGCGGATCCGTGTCGATAAAAAAGTCTGCCCTTGATGCCTGTCCATCACTAAAGAAATACATGCACTTATCATCCGTATAATCCATATAATTCATCCACATTTCCAGGGGAGTTCCGATGCAAGTGCTCAGGTGACCCTGCGCAGGACAATCAAAATTGGCAGTGTTATGCAATGGCGTATCATCAACTTCATCGCTTCCGCAATTTGCATCCCCCCACATATGTGCAAGACCAAAGCAATGTCCTACTTCATGTGTTGTGGTTCGTCCAAGATTAAAATCGGCAAATAAATTATACTGAGAGCCCCTGCCAAAGGCATTGGTATGGCAAACGACTCCAAATCTTTCAGGTGTTATCCCGGGATAATATGCATATCCCAACACACTTTGACCAAGATTACATACCCATATATTTAAATTATGCATTGGATCAACCGCATCAGACCCGCCTCTTTGATTAAACTTCATATTGTCATTTGTTCCAAATGATTTATGTTTTGTTTGCTTGTGTATTACCTGTACGAGGCAAAAGTTGATGTCCATATCCCCTTTTACAGAGCCATACCCTGCATCATAATTATTATAATCACTGTTTGTAGCACTAAAATCCTCATTCAAAACATCAATTTGTGATTGTGCCTGTGCATCCGGGATATCCTGGTCAGCAGTATTAAACAACACATGAACAACTACCGGAATGGTGATTGAAATCTGTGAACCCGGAGGGCCTTTTTTAGTCTTCCGTGAATAATTGCCTTTATTCTTTAAGAGGGCTTCCACTTTTTTTGCATAAACCGGATCCGCAGCCATTTGTTGCCTGATTGCTTCGTTTGATCCGCAACGATTTGACCCGATAGCTATCGGGTGCTGGCTAAAGGTCACTAAGAAGATGATCATCCCTGTGACTGAGAGTACAAGTTTTCTCATAACATAAGTTTTAGTGTTTACAGATTAACCGGGCAATCGTATCAGCAGAGCCAACACGCCAATAAAAAAGCCGGACCCTATAGGTGGCCCGGCTTGTTATTTAAAGATATAATTTTTTTTAACTCACACCGCTCACTTCCATTGCTTTTTCAATTTTTACTATCAATCCCTGCAAAACTTTGCCTGGCCCAACTTCGGTAAACCTGGAAGCACCATCGGCAATCATTGACTGAACACTTTGCGTCCAGCG
>JAICGN010000228.1 GCA_025923075.1 Chitinophagaceae bacterium | reverse complement strand
CTGTAATAGTTTAATGAAGCTTTGCTATCTGCATCCTTGTGACTTTTCAATTCGTTGCATCCCGGCTGCGACGCCAACGCAGTTTTAAATAATTAATTGACTAAAAGAAAAAAGGACATAGGCCTTTGAGACCCTTGTATTCTGGTATACACCTATTTAAGAGGAAAATTGATAACAGTTTGAAATCTTCTTTTAAAAGCTTCATCAATATTGCTTTTCATATTCGTCGTTAAGATCACAATAGCATTATACTTCTCTATTTTTTCCAGCAGGTAAGCAATCTCGATGTTGGCATACCTATCATGCGCATCGCGAACATTGGTTCTTTTTCTATACAAAGCATCAGCTTCGTCAAAAAACAATATCCATCCCTTATTCTCAGCCTTCGCAAATACCAATTCAAGATTCTTTTCTGTTTCACCAATGTATTTAGAAACCACCATTGACAGGTCAATTTTGTATACATCTATACCTAATTGCTCACCGATTAGAGAAGCCAATGTTTTCTTGCCGGTGCCGGGTGCGCCAATAAACAATATCTTCTTGTTTTTTACAGGCAAAGATCTGTTCGCTTCTGCCGCGATAGTTGAAGCATTGCGGCGTAACGATTGCAACCGTTCATCGGGGAGACTGGAAATAGTCGCTTTTAGCGGTAGGAGAAATTCAACGTTCATAGATCCAAAGATTTTCTTTTAATAGCTTGCTAAACAAATTGCTTTGTGAGCAGCTCAATAAACTCAGTTGCTGCTTTGATTGTTGCTTCGCAAACAAAGCAACAAAGCTACTTCACCTTGTTAAATAAAAAGCACCGATCTGGATCGGTGCTGCTACTAATCAGAGCCGGACAAATTTTTTAAGTACCAAAATCAGGTGGTGTGGTAATATTAGTTGTCTCGTTATTTTTTCGAAGATCAATTTCTATTTGTATTGCTTTTATAACCATCTTACATTTTTCATATTCTACATTGGTAGCTCTTTCGCTTAACATCCTGGTGTAATCAGAAGTGTATTTAGCTAGTAGATCCATTAGCTGGGAGTTATCCATACTATGTAATTCCATCATGCAAGCGGTTAAAGACTGGACGTAACAGCAAAAACCATACAATGTTCATTTCTTACTGTTTGAAAAAATACTATTTTTTGATTTTATTGATTCAAGACATGCAAAATACTTCCCCAATAAAAAAGCTGTACCTTACCTGAAGAACTGTTCCTTATGCCTCAAAGTACATACCGAGCGTTGTCCCTTGATTCTCTTTATGAATTATTGACTTCATCTGTCAGAGATATGCTTGACGCCCTGGATACCAAACAAGACGGCATGAGTGCCTATAAAGCATTGAGAAAACAAGTGGAAGTCATTCTTGAATTGATCGATGAAAAACGAAAAGAGCTAAAAAATTAATTACCGGCCGTGTGGTCTGACACGTATATAGTGTCCTTTCAAGAGAAAAAAAAGTAAGTATATCAGATCTGTTGTTTACAAGCTCATTATCGCGAATACTCCCGGACGGCCATAAACCTCATTCAACTTTTTATAAGCTCCAGCCCTTCGTAACTTAATTCAATAGTTCCAATAGCGGTCTCATTGCTCTCTGCATTAAGTTCGGGTGCTTCAAATTTTGTAACCCATCCATTTATCACCCGGTAGGAAGCAATAAGCTCACCTGATTCATTACAGACTTCTACGACCAGGCTCTTGCGCAAGTATTTTGATTCAGCATCAGAAGCAGCCTTACCCGATGCAGACTTTATCCAATCAAAGAATTGATCATCCTGTGTAATAACGCGCTTGAGCGTTAGATTCCCAAATTTTTGAAGGCCTGGCAATTTTCGCCTTGGTTTTTTCTTAGCTGAGCCGGGAGCCGGAGCAAGTCCCGATACAAGATCAATACCTGCTACAGTTTTTCCTTCCATGCTTATCCGAAATTTAAAGTTTTTATATGGATCGAAACGTTGAGGATTGACAACTGCTTTTGCCACTGAAATAGATTTTCTAATCGAAGTTATGAATCAACGGCTGATCTAAAAATTAACAGCAGCGTCGATGGTCCCACTCTTATACGTTCGGCAATTCTGTTTGCCGTACGTTGCTGGAGCTCAACGATTAAATACATTGCGGCCCCAAGGAGATCAGGGCTTTTCATACTAAATGACAGTATTCACCGTTACTATCATTACCACTAGTAAAATCCAATCGTATGAAACACTATGAAAAAATGCATAGCTGTTTGCACTGCCACAGTTATATAGATGAAACTGTCTATACCTATTCCACTAATAATTATGGCTATGAATTGTGTTATACCTGTCAGAGCTCAATAAACTTGAATAATAGCACTGCTGAAGCCAGAGAATTATACCTTTCATTGAAGAGAAGAGGTGTACCTGCTGAGTTAGAAAAATTTGATGGCCATAAGACGATTGATATTGCAGTTGTTGATGCAAAAGTAAATATTGAAGTAGATTGCCATCAACATGTTTCAAATCCCAAACAAGTCCTTTCAGAATTAAAACGTACTTACTTTTCATTGCAAAAAGGTTTTCTCACTTTGAGAATTCCAAACGCTTTAATCAGAGAATACCTGGAAGAAACTGCCGATTATATTACGACTTTCTTATTAGAGAATAAAAATAAAATCAGGAATTCATTTTATTAAAAATCGACTTGATGGGTGTCTCCACGTAAGTAATACGAGTTAATGCCACTAATCCAATATCTATGACCAAAAAAATTACCTATACCCTTTTACTCCTCTCATTTTACACCTTATTAAACGCACAGTTATCACCAATTGATGTGGCTGAAAACACTGTAAAGATTAGTCGTTTTGGTGAAGAGATCTTTTATTATGGGTTTACCGAAGGTGACCAGGTCATTTTCAGTTTCGAAGAAGTGAATGGAAAAGAATTAAAGGAAATTGAAATTGTTGAGATGCCATCTTCGTCGAAGTTCATGGATTATAAAACTAAGAGAATCGACAAGAAAAGGCTTACGATCAACAGAACAGGAATTTATAAATTCAGATTTGCCAACGCTGCAATAACCGGAAGAGTTTGCCGGTTCAAAATTCAGAGGATACCTGCCAGCGTTACGACAAAGAATTTCAACACCTCTGTTTCATGGAAAACCATTTATGATACCACCTATACTACTGAGAGCGAAATTTATTTAGAAAGAAGCGATACTTCGGTAGTTAATTTAGTTGACCAGGTTCCAAGGGTATTTGCGAAAAAAGCACTCAATGGTAATGACAATAAAACAATCGTCGACTTTAGCTTGCCAAAAGGAACGATCAGCTGGAGTTATTATATCGGGGTGGGAAAGGAAGGAAAACAAGCCTATGATAATGGATCAAATGCATTTGTTTCTACCGGGCCACAGAGTGTTTCCAGCCTGCCTGGCTATAGCGCTCTAGCAGCCCTTGCCTTATATGGAAAAAATTACTTTTTAAAAACCCAGGGCCTCGATAATGTGAAATACTGGTTTATTACCGATTTGGATAATGTTCATCTTTTCAAAACCAATCGCACTTTCAAACAGTATAAAAAAGGGGATGTTATAAATGATGCCGATCAAATGCAGACACCACGAAGCGGGAAGATATATCTTGGATTGTATAATGATAATCTAAAAGATGCCATTGACGTCACCGTTAAAGTGACGGCGATTGTCGTGACTGAAAGATGGAAAACAAAACCTGTTCAGCAGATGAATGTAACCTCGAGACAGGAGTTGGGTCATGACAAGTAAGATTTTTATGTCGTCTTTAGTATGGCAATGTGCCAGTGTCTCGCATGATTTTTTTGAAGTGGAATTTCTTATGGCGAAGACCCCAGCCGACGTAAAATGGAAATATATCATATCAGGAAACGGAACAAGGCGCTAGATCATCAAGAAATCGAGACAACTTTTGTCAATGGTTAAAGAATTTTCCAGCGCCTTCTTTTTCGCCTTACATAGTTCGCAAACGACTTGAATGAATGCAAGCGAAAAAGACAGCGCCTTTCGATGTTTCGAATAGCACGAAGCAAGCTGACTCGAACTATCAGTTCGATAAGTGATATAATTACAAAACCACTGGGTGTTCATGTGCGCTGGCCTGCCCGGCCGGCGGAGCATCGGGCCGGGCTTGATTTTTTTG
>JAICGN010000227.1 GCA_025923075.1 Chitinophagaceae bacterium | reverse complement strand
CGTTGATCTTTCCAATTACCGGCGGGTTTCTCATTCATGTCCCAGTGATGGATATTATTCATTTGCTTCTTCCACCAGTGAGTGCTTTCGCGGCGATTGGCATACACTCTCGGAGGACCATACCGCAGGCGACGCCGGTGGGAATATGTTGCTGGTAAATGCTGCGCCATACCCGGGTGAATTTCTCAGGACACCTGTTCGTGGATTAAAGAGTAATACTATATATGAACTGGGTCTCTGGCTGATGAATCTTTGCCGGCCCACAAACAAATGTCCATATCCGTTATTACCTCGTCTCAATATCCGGTTGGAAACAAAGGAAGGCAAGATCATCGCGAATATCGTTACAGGCGAACTGCCAAGAGTTAAGTCACCGGGGTGGGCACAGCATCGTGCCTATTTTACAACGCCGGCTTCAACATCTACATTGATGTTAGTAATGATCGACAATGCACCAGGTGGTTGTGGAAATGATTTTGCATTAGACGACATCACTTTCCGTGAATGTGTAAGGCAAATTGCCCAGTCGACTGTTCCAAAAACATCGCCGCCCAAACCCTCCGGGACTACAACAAAACCATCGACCACTCCGAAACCGGCACCTAAAAAAACCACAACCCTGCCGCGGAAAGAAGCTCCGCAGGTGATCAAACCGGATGCTGATACGACTTCAAAAACAATTTCAATTAAAAAGCAACCTCAGAAAATATTTCCTCCGCCACCATTGGTGTTAAAAAACAGGGAAAACGCATTGGTCAGGAAGATCGAGACCGAAGCGAGTGAGATCAGGATTGAACTCTACGACAATGGTGAAATAGATGGCGACACGGTTAGCATCTATCACAACAATACATTAATAAGATCGCACATGCGCCTTTCCCGGAAACCGATATCCTTCACTATCGGCGTAAATGCGGCTCAACCCCACCATGAAATAATAATGGTGGCTGAAAATTTAGGATCTATTCCCCCGAATACTTCAGTCATGATCATAAATACGGCAAGTGACCGTTATGAAGTCTTGATCTCGTCAAGCGAGCAAAAGAATGCGAAGGTTGTTTTTGATTTAAAGAAATGAAAGAAATAGTTGAGAAATCAATGAGGGCCGTCTAATTTTTTATACAGGTTATATGAGTAGATGCAGGTGATAACTATAATTAAAGAAATAACCGCAAATAGAATGATCAATGATAAAGGAAATGAAGTAAAAAGACAGATGATAGCGATCAACAAGCCGCCGCCAAACATTAACTTCCCGCCTAACAAATGTGTCTTTTTCCAATTTTCATCGTTATTTAAGGTCCATGGCAAACGGATGCCAGCAAAATAATTCGGCTTGATATTATACATATAGTTACCAACAACAGCAAACACCAAACCCACTCCCGCCAGAATGAACCGGCTACTGAATTCTATACTATCATGAATGCTGCTATAGATAAGCAGGCAAAGAACGGCAGCAATAAATACGCTAACAGCAAAGGCAATTCGATGTAACCTGCTTTTATTTTCTGCCGCATATCTTTTGGGATCGATCCTGTAAACCTGTGGTAACAGTAAATAAACGGCCGCATTGACGAATATTAACAGCAATGTCATCGTGATGAGCTCATTTTTGCTGCCATAACGGTCAACCTCTCCTTTTAAATTAGCATGCATTGCCACTGTTTCGGGAACCGTATTCCAAACAATTGCCAGGTAAACCGCCGGAGCAATGATAAACAGCCAAATGATTCTTTTCAAAAACTTATCCATAATTATTTCTTTTTTGATTTTATTTGAAGCAACCATTTCATGATCTCATCTACAACCGTCGTATTAAGAGAATAATAAATATACTGTCCTTCCTTTTCAGCGATCACCAATTTGGCCTGTTTCAGCAGATCCAAATGATGAGAGATGCTTGGACCGGATATCCGGAATTGCTCCACTATTTCCCCTGCCGTCATATCCCTTTCCCTCAGTAATTCAAGTATCTCCCGTCGTGTTGGATCATTCAACGCTTTAAACACATTATTCATATCTCTTAATTCAATGTTTGTATATTTAGACAAATATCTAAATACTATTCCGTATTACCAAATGTTTTTTTTAATAATCACAGTAAAGCCAAAAAATAATCTCCATTCAATTTTTACCTTTTGTTTCCAGATTTGATCGTTTACTTTGCAGCTTAACATTCACACTTGAAGATATTAGTAATAGAAGATGAACAAGGCATGCGGGAAAGCATGGTAAGTTCTCTCCTGCAGGAAAAATATGTAGTAGAAGCCGCTGCGGATTTTTATTCAGCCCGCGAAAAACTGGAGGTGTATCAATATGATTGCATCCTGCTGGATATTGGTTTACCCGGCGGCAATGGGCTGGTGCTTTTGGAAGAATTGAAAAAACAAAATAACACCGAAGGCGTGATTATTGTTTCTGCAAAAGATTCGCTGGAGGATAAAGTGAAAGGACTGAACCTTGGTGCCGATGATTACCTGGCCAAGCCTTTTCACCTGGCAGAACTTCATGCCCGCGTAAAATCAGTACTCCGGCGGAAAAGAATGGAGGGCAGTAATTATATTACCTGTGATAATCTTAAAATTGATGCCGAGCAGCGAATGGTTTGGATAAATGAAAAAGAACTGACATTAAATCGCAAGGAGTATGATGTATTGCTTTACCTGGTGATGAATAAAAACAGGCTTGTCAATAAATCAGCGCTGGCTGAACATGTGTGGGGTGACTATATTGACGATACCAACAGCTTCGACTTTATTTATTCGCAGATAAAGAACCTGCGCAAGAAATTAAAAGACAATGAAGCCGGCATTGAGATACAGGCCGTTTACGGGGTCGGTTATAAATTGGTAAGCTGATGAAATTGCTTAATTATACTTCAGTTTATTTTTCGTTGGCGTTGCTTATTGTTATTTCCATCTGGGCCGCGGCTTTTTATTATACCATGCTGATCGAGATCTATGACAGTATTGATGATGGTCTTGACAATCAAAAAGGATTGGTGATACAAAAAGCGGCAACTGATACCACCTTATTGAAAAAAAATAATTTTGACGAAAGCGACTACACCATCAATGAAATACCTGCGGGCGCTGCCCTCAATCTCCGGGATACGTATATCGATACGATGATGTTCATGCAAAATGAAAGGAGCGATGAACCGGTACGATTGCTGAAAACAGTGTTTCTTCAGAATGGGAAGTATTATGAACTGAAGGTGGCCACTTCAATGGTTGAAGAGGATGACCTGGTAAAACAAATGTTCTTTTCCCTTTTATGGTTGTACCTCGGGCTTGTTCTTTTTATAATCATTTTCAATAATTTTTTATTTAAAAGAATATGGCAGCCTTTTTACCGGTTATTGAAACATCTCAAAAAATTCAGACTTGATAAACCCGAACCTGTTACACCGATAAAAACAAAAGTGGATGAATTCAACATGTTGAATGAAACGGTTCAAAAATTTGTTCAAAGAAATATTGACACTTACACCAGCCAGAAACATTTTATCGAGAATGCTTCACATGAATTACAAACGCCATTGGCCATAAGTATTAATAAACTTGAATCATTGGCGGAAGATGAACAGTTGAAACCTGATCAATTAAAATTGGTCGCTTCAGCATTGGATCATCTTGAACGGTTGACAAGATTGAATAAATCGTTGTTACTGCTTTCAAAGATCGAGAATAAACAATTTGCTGAAGCATCGGCGGTCAATATCAATGAGCTCACAAAAAAAATTACAGCCGATTTTTCTGACCAGTTAACATTCAGCGGTCTGAAATTAACTATTGCAGAGAAAAATTCGTGTATCAAAAAAATGAATAGCGACCTTGCTGCAATCCTTCTTATCAATCTCGTCAAAAATGCGATCATTCATAATAAAGCCGGCGGCTTTATTACAATTACGATCCATAGTGATTCATTAATGATTGAAAATTCAGGGGTTGAAAAGCCACTTGACCAGCAAAAAATATTCAGTCGCTTTCATTCTGATGAACCGTCGTCAGCGTCTACCGGGCTCGGTCTTGCCATTGTCAAAGCAATCGGCGATCTCTACGATTTTAACACCGCTTATCGCTACGAACAAAAGCATATTATCACCGTTCATTTCTGAGTTGTTAGAGACTTCCTAAATCATCTTCGATCTTTTCCCGGCTTTCCAGATTCCCAATTCTTTCCCGATTTGTGTTTGAGATTTGTGCAAGATTATT
>JAICGN010000226.1 GCA_025923075.1 Chitinophagaceae bacterium | reverse complement strand
GGTTGAATATAGGACCGCCAACGGCTAAATTTCTTTGTTTCGCTTTAATACCGGTTAATCAAAGCGATCCGTTTAAAATCTTTCAGGTCATCTTTTCCGACAATTATTACTTTACCATTTTTTTCTAACACGGTACTCATAATTTCATTTACTATGTCTACTTCCTGAGTGGCTAAACCAGTTCTGTTGTACTCTTTTTCAACCAGCATCCTGAATGCCTTTCCTTCCTTTGCTGCTCTCCAAACTTCTTCTAATCCATACACGGCTAGTCCTGCGCCAATTTTTTCTTTGAATTCATCAACCGATTTCAGTTTTTGCTGATCTATGAATGATATTATTTGGCCCCAGGCTGAAACTTCCATGTCATGCATGCTGGTGCGCTGTTGATTATTAGCTATTAAACCTGCGATGTTGGGCAAATGATTTGTCACTGACTTAAAAAGGGATATTTCCCGTTCGGGAGCACACAGAAGAAGCGGAGTTTCTTTTGTAGTGAGGTACTTCACCAGGCATTTATCTGTTTTACGAAATATTTTCTTTGACCGTAGCTGCTGAACTTCAGATTTGTCTTTTTCAAACCCCTTTACATGTGCATAACCGGCATTCGAACTGCTTTGGCTTGGCTTGCTATATTCATAATCGTCAGTAATTTCTTTTGGAAAATTCTCATCCTTTATTTCTTCCAGGCGATCCATTATTCCACGAAAGAAGCGAATTTCCTTTTTTGAAATATCCAAGAGGTAATAAGCTGCGCTGTAGTTCTCCAGGTAAAGAAGATCATGCAAATGAAAGAGTTTACTGACAATTATTTTCTTTGTAACCGGGAAAGGAAACTTCACAAGCTTTTTAATATGAGGCGAAACAAAAATGCCAATACCATCCTTATTTCTGGTAAAGTCGATCCGATCAAAAAGGTCATCAATACCAGATAAAATTTTTTCCACTTCGCTTGAGACTGATTCTTTAGCCGCAAGAACGGCTCGTTGCACTTCTTTGACATCTGCCTGTCTGTCCTGTCCAAGTCGGCGTGTTGGCACTATTATCGATACGCAAGTGCTTCCTTTTTCTTTCAACATATCCTTTATCTCGATTGATACATCATTATCTGTATCTAAGTGACTATGTAACCATGTTGTGTGTGACATACTTGTTGCTTTTTATCAAAGCAACACATCTTTTTAAGATTTAGCAATGATCTCGGTCAAAGGATAAGATAACTGTCATCATTCATTGGATATTCATCGTTGTCATATTTTCTCATGACACATATCATTCTTGCGGGGGAACGATCTTCATATTTTTAAGCAAATAAATCTATTATGACAATTGAAATACATTCTCCGAATTTACAGGTGAATGAAAGAACGATCGATGCCATCAAGAAGAAAGTTCTGAATCTTTCCCATTTAGGAGAAAAAATCTCCAGGGCTGAAGTTTTTTTGACAGAAGATGCAGCATTACCTAGGGAAGACAAGATATGTAAGATAAGATTAAGCATTTTTGGAGATGATCTTTTTGTAAGTAAGAATGCCGACAGTTTTGGCAATGCAGCCACAGCTGCAATAAGGGCTCTTAAAAAAGGCTTAAAGAAAAAACAGGAACTGCGCAACGAGCCTCCGGAGGAAGTAACCTCCACTGTTGATATCTGACTTAAGAATTTTTCATTGGCAAAGGTTTTGTGCAGGTTGCAATAACTCTTAAAATGAAATTTGGGCAGGTTTTTCAACCTGTTCTGGAACAATCAATGGAACCTAATTTTCTAAACCGATTTCAGAAACCCATCCGGGAATACCTGTTCTATTGGCAAAATGATTATAACGTGTCAATAAAACTCGTATTTGTTTGGCCTGAAGATTGGAGTTGTATAAAATAATGGGATCTTTTTCTTTTCTTTTTCCTTTTCATCAATATTCATTAAGCCGTCCTTTCTTCCGGCAACAGGCTTGTCGGGAGCATTTGGGTAATCCTTATTCCTGTTACCCGGATTTTTATTCGATAACGCAACTCGCATTGTCAATATTTATAAAGCGAATCTCCTTTAATTGCCCTTCACCACAAATGAGAGGGAACAATGTTTTTGATGATCTTCGTCAGTTTTAAAACATTCGTCCGGTTCTTTGTTTTTTAAGAAGTGAATTTCTTAGTACCTATACTATAACAACCGGCCGCCTTCATCAAAGGTTGATCACAACAATCTTGGAGTTTTCCGGATAAAAAATTCATAATCACCCCCTACTTTAATGCAACAGATCCGGTGAGTTTATATAGCTATCCATCAGTAGAAGATATTTATCGGCGGCTGCCAACGCTTTTACCTTCTCCGCTCCGCTCTCAGCAGTCTTTGCCCGAAGGCTGTTGACTTTTGCGCGAATGTTGGCCCGATAACTTTTATAGTACATGAAAAGACTTTTGTCTTTCTCTGTAATCATAGCAGGAAAAAAATGATTATAATAATTAAGAAATAAATCAGCTAAATCCTTTCTGTCGAACGCATCGAGGTCCATACAAAGAAATGCAACTTCATTTAGTACATCAATTTGCCGGAAATCATCATTAAATTCTATACAATCAAAGGGCTGTGGAGAGGGTAATAAAAAAATATTCCTGGAATGCAAATCACCGTGGCAGTCCCTGAAGAACCCCGCTTTAAGCCTGGCGGCTAACAGCCCCTTATTATTTGCAATAAACGTATCAGAAGTTTCGATCGCATGGCTGATAATATTGCTGTGATCCGTGCCAGGCTGTTCAGCGAAAAATTCTTTTTCAGCACCCAGGTCATTGAATTTTTCCTGTATATCGAGGAAATTTTTTTTATAAATGATGTCCGTATTTTTATGAAAGAACGCTATCTTCTCCGCGAGTTTCCGAATATCAGTCTCAGTTACTTTATTCTCCAGTAAAAGCATATCCATTTGTTTTTCCCTGTCCAGTTTATTCATTCTGACCGTATGATCTATTATTGTTCCTTCTTTGCTTCCGATGACAAGCCGGCCCTGCCATTCACATATGGGCTGCACATCGATGTATATGTTATCAGTCAGTCTCCTGTTCAATTCAATTTCTCTTTCGCAAAAATGTTTCCGTAATGCGAGTGTGGAGAAATCAAGAAATGAATATCGAATGGGCTTTTTGATTTTATATACGAATCGGTCACATACAATCACCCACGATATATGTGTTTCAATTAATTCCCGTTGACCGCTCATCTCCGGAAACTCTCCTTCAGCCATCAGTTTATTAATCTGCTCCTTTGTCATCTTTGCGTTTCAGGTAATCAACAGCTTTTTGCAGCATATTATCTACGTTTTCATTAGTTGACTCTACTATTAAATAAGGTTCGTTCATCGGTTCATACTGCTGCCGAATTGATTTGTACACTTCAAAATCCGCTTCGCTATAAGGCCTCTCCTTTTTTAACCGCTCCCTGATAATATTTTCATCTGCTTTTACCTCAATAAAAAAAATGCCGTCCTTTCTATCTGCCTCCTGTATAAATAGTTTCCGTGTTTCATTCTTATGAAACGTTGCGTCTAGTACGAGGTTTTTGTCTTGATTCATTGCCTCCTTCATTTTTTTCAACATTGCTTTATACACGGCCGCCTTCTCCTGTTCTGAATATGTCCTGTCGTTAAACATTTCCTTTCTTAGCCGGTCGCTGTTAATGTATCCAGCGTTGATCATTTTTGCAAGCCGTGAAGCAAAATAACTTTTGCCAGAACCGGGTAAACCGAAAACGATTACAATCATTTTTTTATAACAGAAGATTAAGTCGGAAAATAGCTGCAAGTCATTTTTTGTTTACGCTGTCGGGCCCTAAAATTCAAGTTAGGCAGTTATTCCCCGTTGAATTCCCGGTCTAATATAAAGGAGTGCTTTCGAACTCAATAAAGAAAATTTTTATTCTGATCCTGGGATCAAATCATTTCAGCCGGTGAACCAATAATCGTTGCTTCCTTCTTTTCCGGCTTTTTTACAATTACACATTCAGTTGTAATAAACATACCGGCTACCGATGCAGCGTATTCCAGCGCCAGGCGGCTTACTTTTACGGGATCGATGATACCTGTCTCAAGTAATTGCTCATACTTCTCGTTTTTTGCGTTAAAGCCAAAATCATTTTCTCCTGCTTTTACCCGTTGCAGGATTTCTGCTTCTTCCAGCCCGGCATTCATCACAATTTGTTTCAGTGGCTCTTCCAATGCTTTCCTTACAATTTCTACTCC
>JAICGN010000225.1 GCA_025923075.1 Chitinophagaceae bacterium | reverse complement strand
TTTATTGATTTGAAGAAAGGAACACTACAGACAACGAGGGGGCAGAAACCATTTCTGTTTAACAATTTCTGTTAACAGTACCTGAAAAACTCCACACAACCTCTGTTTAAAATAGATTTGAAATAATTTGAACCCGTTTTTCTTGTTGAACATTTATAATAATCAATAAACAAACAAAAAAACCGGCATCGCCTGATAATAACCATTAGACCTTTAGTGTACAAAAAGCCCTCAAATTTTGAGAGGGCTTTTTTAATTTACTAAATGCCTCGTCCTGAAATAAGTTTACAGTAAAGACCATGGCCTCACTGGGTTGTAGAATGGAACACTACCTACAAACTGCTTGGATATGTCCCATTGTTGAAGTGGTAGAACAAAAAGCATGGCATTGCACCAAAGCACCGTCTCCTCTCCAAATGGAGAGGAGTCCCGATAGCTATCGGGAGAGAGGTGAGGTCTTGCCCCTAAGCATAACGACTCAAGATTTTTTTATATTCTTTATTGAGTTGAAGAATGGAACTCTACTGACAACGAGGGTTCTTTCTTATCGTGCCAGGCATTCGTTGGACATGTACATCTTTATATTTTCCGTCGAGTTGCTTCCGGAACTGCCAACCTTTACACGTTCGTTTACTTTTCCATCATTGCCAATATGCGCCGCAACAAGCACTCCATCTTTTTCTCCGTTTAAAGAAGTTTGTCGCTCATCCAGGCTTTTCTGCAGGTTGGAAACATGATCTTTATAAAACAGGATAAAATCATCCTTACACGTCGTGGCAAAATATTCATTGTCCGTCGTTGTCATACGAGTAATCACATAGCGGGGTATATGTGAAAATACAATACCGCCATCCGTAAATGATGCTGTGATAGGGCCGCCGATACCGGTACCGGACAAGCCGTCGGCCCCAAGCCGGTGCTTACACTCTAATACCTGGACTAGTGTACCGTTGTTTCTTTCAAAAATTTGCCAACTGAGGTAATCCGGGATAATTCCTCCTTTTTTTGTAAAGCTTTTTCCTAATCTTTCAATTATTATTTCCGGGAAATCGGAATTGATCAACTTCTCAACCATATAAGTTTTTCTATTGATAACAGCGCTGAAAACTCCTGTAATATTTTCCGTTTCGGCATACATACCCGAAATCAATATCCCTTCTTTTGCTTTAGTGTTATATATCCTGATATCGGTCGGGTGAATGCTTCCAAAACTAAGTTTTTTATGCTCGGCTTTTCCCTGCCTGTTATAAATTGAAATGGAAGTATTGTCTTTTTTTATGCTTGTAATAAAAGTTTCGCCCATATTATTAATACTAATAGAAGTAATATCCGGCCCGTTGTATCCTGGTATTTTTTGTCGGCCTGACCAAAGCGTTGTAAAGTTTTCATCGAAACCGGCTAAAAAAACTTCATCGCCACCGGTATTTATAAACAGGCAATGAATTTTTGTGTCTGGTGAGCTTTCTATGTAAATTGTTGGATCACCTGAACCGAAGAATTTAAGGCTCATATTCACCTGGTTCCCTAAAGCCAGGGTTTTTGCATTCCCGCCTTGCAACGTAGTACTATTGATAGGAACAGCTTTGATATTTCCTATATTGCTACCCTTCGCCGGCTCTATGTAGATAAACCAAATGCTATCGTTTGACTTTTTCAATACTGCGTAAAAAGATGAATAAACAGGCTCCCCACCGGCAAGCACTGTGTCGTTAAGCTTTCGTAATTGATCATCGTATCTGCTCAATGAAATAATATAACGGGCAACGTTCCAACCAGAACCTTTTACCCTGGTATCCCTTTTATCGATCCCGATATAGCCGCCACCCCACACCGGCAAATGTTCAGGTGGTTGAAACAGTGAATACCTTGAAGACAGTACTGCAAACTGTCCATATGTTTTGGTGGTCGCCGAAAATAAGTTCGAAATAAAAATTATATAAATAAATAAAATTCGCATTGGACGTTGTTTAGATTAAAAAAGCTATATTAAATTTAAGGAGGATAATTTATATCTTAACCTGTTCAATGACTGTTGTGGTCCTTGACCCAAACAAATTAATTGCCTGCTCCTTCGGAGCAGATGCTTAGCCGCAGACTAAGCATAACAATCGTATAATTTTTTATTGGTTTGAAGAAAGAACGAACATTACTGATAATGGAGGATGTTAACGATGAGTGTTTCTTATGTAAATTTTTCCTGGAATATTCCCAAAAACAAACCGAATGACATCACACAGCCACAAATCTTTGTTCACTGCTTTGTTTTCAAATTGCTTCATGTAATAGTAGCCACCACCAAATATTGGATCGCAGAGTTCAGTAAGCAATAATTCATCGGCTCCTGCAAACGGCTCAGTATCTATTTGTAGTGTTACTTCATTTTTTTCTTCTGCAATTATATCAAGCATGGTATCTGCACCCGAAACCATTTGAAGATCACCCTTATCACCCCCTTGTAATAAGTATTCAGGAAGATCAATATACCACTCAATGCCTTCTCGAACAAAGCGATGTTCTTTCATTGAACAAACTTATACATTTCCCTCTATCCCGGGTCTGCCCCCTTCATTATTTATGTTGTGCTTGCTGCCGGGCAAGACCCCGGGCGGGCGGAAATTCGAAGAGAAGGAAGGCACACTACTGACAACGAGGGAACACTAAAGCCGATCCCTTTCATTTTTCCCTGCGGCACTCTATTTGTTGCACGGAACCACGAAAATAATATTGCAGGTATTTCCCAAAATCATAACTTTAGCATAAGTAAATTATCCTATCCGTAGGGAGTGTCCCTGTCTCTTCAGTCTGTATCTGCAATTTTTATCTCACCCTTTTGGAATGCCCGAAGAAAATTTCTCTTTTAGTAGCTGACTTAACAATATGAATGCATACACCAATCCGCAATCCGTGGGAAGATGCGGCATGCTTATCATTTAAAAAATATCCAGGAGGTTAGTATGAAAAAAATAGTTGGAAAAGTTGTGCTGCGCGGCACAAAGACAGGTATTCCTGATTTATTTATTTCGTTATATAATGAAGCGCCGGAAGACACAACTGTCAATACTAAGGAAAAACCTAAGGAGAAACTGGTAAGATTGGCGTCTGTCTTTACGGATAACCGGGGCGCATTTTCTTTTGAACTGAGGTCGGTATCGACAAATATCCTGGTTGTTGTATCTGCTCCTGAAGAAAGTTGTAGTGCGATAGGCGTATCGCAAAAAAAGCTCGCAACCTGTCATCGGTCAAATTGCGGTGAAATAGAAAGTTTCCTGGTCTCTATAGATGAGAATAGTTTACTGGAAGCGGGTATACTGATCCCCGGAAGTCTTGGAGCACTTAATTATGTTATTGAACAAAGAAAAAGTTCTTCCAAACGGATGGCAATGTTACGTGAGGAAGATCAACGGCAATTCCGTGAGAGAGCGGAAAAAAGACGTTTGTTGAATCGGGTAGTTGAATCGAAGTTTGACCAGTTCATAGACGCTCTTTCCGGAGTGCCTGCAGCAGATCGGAGTAAGCGATATGTTGCTAGAGGTGCTGATGTTCGCGAAGTGCACCAGGCTGTGATTCGATCAGGAATCGAAAATCGAATTAACAAGACGGAGGTCAAAGGGATCATCCGGTTGAATGATGAACAGGCGGCTCAACTGAAAGATGCAAATGGTAAATTCGTCCGGTTGGAGGCTGACTCTATTAACCCGTTCCTGCACGCGGACCGTTTGGGAAAAGGGCCGACACTTGTAAATAGGCCACCGTTGGTTTCCCGTTGTGGTCTTGGACCAAGCAAACCCTGCATTGAAATACTCAAGGGAAATCCGGTAATAGATGTGTCAGGGAATGGAACCCAGTCGAATGGAACTGGAACTGAGACGTCAAATGATCAAACCACAGTAAGTGATGCCCCATCAACACCATTGGATATTCCTGCGTTGATAAAAGATCTTCTTCAATTTGTAACACCGCCAGAGTCCACATCTATTTTTCCTGCAGGTGACTGGAAAAAAAAGGTAGAGGATATTGAGAAAGTTGTCGTTGGTGTAAATGGTAAAAAGGGATTCACACTCCATAGTGGTCCGGCGGATGCGCCTTCGCTTCATGATTTTCATCATTTACAGATTGCTTTCGAACATGTATGGCAGGACCTGTTCGACACGGATGCCGAAAAACATGGAAAAGAGTTGTACACGTGGCTTGTTGAACGTAATGTAGATCCAAATGAATACTTATGGTCAGGGAATGACGATCTCTTTACTGCATTAAAAGTACTCGTTGATGAGAGCAAGAAAGAAAAAG
>JAICGN010000224.1 GCA_025923075.1 Chitinophagaceae bacterium | reverse complement strand
CTCTTTTCATCTATGTCCAAAGTTCTGAAAAAAGAGAACGATTCGATCTAAGTCTCCCCTTTAGGGGGACAGGGGGTTTCTAAGTCTCCCCTTTAGGGGGACAGGGGGTTTCTAAGTCTTCCCTTTAGGGGGACAGGGGGTTTCTAAGTTCCCCCTTTAGGGGGACAGGGGGTGAGGACAGGGGGTAAAAAAGCCCCTGTAGAAACAGGGGCCGGTAATGCTTATGTCTGCTTAAAAATTAAAATAGTTATAACGCTGCTTCAACTACTTCAATCATTTCCTTCGTGGTCAGCTTTACATCAAAAACTTTTCTCATAACATCTCTTCCGTTTGTGATACGAAACTCAATTGCATCCGTATCGTACTTTGGAACTTTCACCGTTTTGATGTAATTATCAGCAGCGGGGATCGACTCTGAATACAACAGTTCATGATTGTTGTCAGACACCCGGAGGATCGCCTTTTTATTACTTGTATTCTGTATCGTTACTTTAAATACAAGATACTTGGGTTCTTCCTGCTGGTAGGTTACCTGCATCAGGGGCTTTTCTTCCGTTTTTGTTTGCTGTGCGTTCAGCTTACCGGTAAAAAGAATAAATAATGCTGCAATGCCTCCGCAATAGCGGAATGCTGTTCTTGCCATTTCTGTGTTTGATTTCATACTATTCAGGTTTTAGGTTAAAAAACGTTTTACAAATGATACGGCGGCAACTGTGATATACAGCAGCAATTAATGTGAAAGATTATTCGTATGAAACAAGCTAAGTGAGGGGCAAGAAAACAACCGGAGTAATGAATGCTTACGTTTGCATTCGATGGTTATGCATATTAATACCGGGAATTGGTAAAGGTAACCCCGGATAACATAAATGTTTTGGCAAACAAACAAACGAAACAAAAAGGAAAGAAAGGCCCTCCGTAGAAACGGACGGCCTCAACGATTGCTTGCCATATGAAAAGATCATTAATGAATTTACCATAAGGCGAAGTTCAAATTCCATTAAGAATATTGAAAGCAAACGATATTAATTTTTTATTATCAGAATGAATAGATCGCAGAGAGTAAGAAATTCCCTGCAGATTTTTTGGCGGCGCCATCTTTATCAATGAAGATCGCTTCGCTTGCATTATCCATTCTGAATTCAGGAATAAACGTGAATCCCGCTGTTTTGAAATTTGCAGAAAGCGTCGTGGCGAAAATGCTTCCACCTGCCGGCGCTGCTCCAAACATTTTAAGCTGGTTGTCGTCATTGAAATATTCCCCACGGAGGGTTAAACCAAACCATGGCTTTGGATCAAGATTCAGATATAACGCAGATCCCCACCAGCTTTGGCCATCAATGTTCTTAGAACCATCCCAAAATTGTGTACTGTTTACAGTTCCATTAAATCCAACATTGAACTTGTCGCTTAGTTTAGCAGTAAGCACAGCATCAAACTGGCTTACTTTAGAAGTATCAGGAGCTTTACCGCCAACATAGTTCAAATACACTTTTACATTATCACTTGCCGCAAGGCTGTATTGTGCAAGAAAGAATTTCTTATTGATAAATCCATCGGGCGGAACCCTGAAATCTGTTGCATTTGAAATACCAACCATAAAGCCATGTTTCCCTTTTGTGATATCAGCTTTTACACCAGTATGTGAGAATGGTCCATTGGTAAACATATAGCTCATGCTGTAATTACGGTTCAGCTGCGGATCAAGCAATTCATAACCAACATGGGTTCCCCATGTACCAGCAGTAAATTTGAGCCAGTCAGCAGGGGAGTAGGTTATATACAATTGTTTTATAGCCTGGGTGATACCCTCATCAGTATAGCTGAATTCTTTTGCGCGGGGGCCAAAGCCAAGATCCAGCACGGCACCGACCTTGCTTCCCTTATGTTCAAATTTTACACTGGCCATGCCCAATGCAAAACTGTTATGTGTGCCGGTAAAGCTGGTAAAAGTATTTGCCTTTGTTTTTGCAAAGTCATATTTGTAATAAACATCAGCAGAACCGGTAATTATTATAGTTGGTTTTACTTCTTCTGCTTCCGGGGCGGGGTTGGCTGTAGTGTCTGTGGGTACCGAAGCTACTTGTGCGTTTGAAAAAAGACCTAGAGTAATGGCGGTTAGCGCCACGAAAATTTTTCGTAACATTGTAATGATTTTAATTGTTATTTAAAATTGGTACAGCCCTAAACTTTGCCAGAAGTTTATATCAAGGCTGTACCTTTTTATTTTCGATCAAAATTTTTCAACGGGAGTTTCTTTTATTTCACCGTTATGATGGACAAGCAATGTTCCCTGGACGTATTTTTCATTGTGCTGTGTTTCATCAAGACCAAGTTCTTCTTCCAGTTCAGAAACACGCATTGGAACGACGAAGTTTATTAATTTGAATATACCATAGGAAACTGCGAAACTGTATCCGACAACGATACCCATCGCTTTTAGCTGGGTAAAGAAAAATTCGGGGTTGCCATAAAACAATCCGTTAGGACCACCACTGATCCCATGTACTGCTGTACTTGCAAATACGCCGGTAAGCAACATACCAACCATACCACCCAAGCCGTGGCAAGGGAATACATCTAATGTATCATCAAGAGTTGTTGACTTTTGTTTGATAGCGATTGCGACATTGGATACCAGTGCAGCTATTAAACCGATAATGATACTTTGCGGGATACCTACAAAACCGGCAGCAGGAGTAATGGCCACTAATCCAACTACTGCACCGATACAGAATCCAAGTACTGAAGGTTTCTTTCCTTTGATTACATCAAAGAACATCCATGAAAGACCTGCAGAGGCGGCGGCAGTTGTTGTCGTGCCGAATGCATTTACTGCGAGCGGAGTGGCTCCAACAGCAGAACCTGCATTGAAACCAAACCAGCCGAACCAAAGCAACCCCGTTCCGATCAGGACATATGGAACATTTGCCGGTGGGATCTCTTTATTCTCAACATGTGATTTTCTTCTTTTCAATACCATAGCGCCTGCTAATGCAGCACAACCCGCGGTGATATGAACAACGGTACCTCCTGCAAAATCCCATGCACCCATTTTAGCAAGGAATCCTTCGGGATGCCAGCTCCAATGCGCAACAGGTGCATACACTAACAAAGAAAACAGAACGATGAACATTATATAGGATGTAAACCGTATTCTTTCAGCAACTGCTCCTACAACAAGACCAGGAGTGATGATTGCAAACATTAATTGAAACAATGAAAACAATGTAAGAGGAATTGTATTTGCTAACGGCCACGCAGCTCCTGATTTAACGCCATCGTAAAATGCATAAGTAGTGGGGTTGCCGATAAAACCATTTATTGATTCACCAAATGCAAGACTAAAGCCACATACCACCCATAGCACGCCAACAATACCTGCTGCTACCACACTTTTGATCATTGTAGAAATAACATTCTTACGGTTAACCATGCCACCGTAAAAGAAGGCAAGACCGGGAGTCATTAAAAACACAAGCGCAGTTGAAACCAATACCCAGGCAATATCAGCATTGCTGTATTGAGGGCCATCGGCTCCGGGAACAAAATCGGCTGCGGGTTTAATAAACATTGCGACGATCGCAACTGCTGCAAGCAATACAAAGGGTAAAATCTGTTTAGCGGTTTTCTTACTCATAATCGTTGTTATTTAAAATTGTAATAAAGAATGCCAGTGATCCAAAAATAACAATTCAAACGACTAACACATGTTCACATCATACATAAAAATAATTGTAATGTGAAAATAGTGGTGATAATTTAGTTTATTGCCGCGTTTATACACAAAACTAAATAAGTCGCCTCCGGAGGCGACTTATTAAAAAAAAGTTTAATCTGACGGGTTAAATGGACAGAATTGAGGCTTCGCGTCTTTCTAAAAGCGACTGCCCGGTGGTTAAGAACTCATCCACCTTGCGTGCACATTCACGGCCTTCACTAATGGCCCAGACAACTAATGACTGACCACGGCGTATGTCACCGGCGGCGAAGATCTTATTGATATTAGTGCGGTATGTTTTTTCAGATGCTCTTACATTTCTTCTTTCATCTAACTCAACATCTAATTGCTGAAGCAATCCATCATATTGCGGATTCACAAAGCCCATTGCTAATAAGGCAAGCTCACATGGAATTTCCCGTTCACTTCCGGCTACTTCAACAAATGATGCAGGCTTTCCATCTTCAGTGATCTTCCATTCAAGATCAACGATCTTTAATGCTTTAAGATTTCCATTGCCGTCGCCAATAAATTCTTTTGTTGCAATGGCCCATTTCCTATCTACACCTTCTTCTTGTGAGGAAGAAGTTTTT
>JAICGN010000223.1 GCA_025923075.1 Chitinophagaceae bacterium | reverse complement strand
TCTTGAGACAACGGGTAATGGACATTATGTAGGCACGTTGCTTTCGATGCAGCCGCAACGAGGTCGACAACTCGGTTATCTTGAAGGTGATGAACAAATCTATATTGATGGAGAAAAGAACCCATCGATAATCGGCACCGGTACTGAAGATTATTTTTCATCGGGATGGTATTATGATACTGGCGAATATGGAGCCCCTTATCATGGCGTTAGTGTAAAAGATGATTCCGGGCGGATCAATACATATCGCTGGCATATTGAAGACCCCATTCCATTTAAAAAGAGTTTTAAGTTTGATATTGAACACGGCGGCATCAATGATATGGCGGGAGTGGAGTATTCTTCCGTTGCCTATTGGTATCAATCGCATCCCCATGCCGGGTTTCCGGCATTGTCGCAAAATTTAATTCCATTTTCGCAATCAACCAGGCCAGCAATCGAAGCAGAAAGTTTTTTAGGAACTGCGACGGTCACAGGCGGAGAACTTCGTAATCAAAACATGAGTGGATTTAATGGCAAGTGGGGAGGCAATGCACAGCTTTGGTGGGTGGAAGCCAAACCCGGTGATAAACTGACGATTCCCATCACGGCACCTGCCGATGGTAATTACGAGCTGGTTGGATTCTTTACCCGCGCCGGAGATTATGGCATTTTCCGAACCTCATTGAATGGAAAGGTCGTTGGTACACTTGTAGATGGTTATAGTGAAAATGTAGAAGCCACCGGTGCGATATCGTTTGGCGACGTGGAAATGAAAAAAGGGATTAATCAGCTGGTAATTGAGATCATTGGTAAAGATGCACGCTCGGCCGGATACAGTAATGGTTACCTGGTTGGTGTAGATGGGTTTCAAATCATTAAGCAATAGATCGACCGAAGCGTCTACCGGAATTGTTGACTTTTATTTTTTGTGGAAAATGCTGACAGATGAAAAAAAGGAGACGACGATCGGCCCAATATTTAGGATTTGTTACCAGCATATTTCTTCTTCAATATTGTTCTGGACTTCCTCTTCCGGCACACCCTTGTACAATAATGAAGCAGCCACTCCGGTGATGGCCCGGTAGACAGAGCGAGTTCGCTTTGCTACTGGCAAATCCCAGTAGATCGCCACGAAGGAAACACGAATAAGGATCAAACAAAGTAAGTACGACTTTCTGCAAGAATCTCAATCCGCTTCCATACGCACCGCTAAATTCGGTTTCGCGCTAGGGTCCGGATAAAATGGAAATGAAAAATTGAACTATTTCTATATTAGAAGAAGAATAAGCAAAATAATCGTGGTGAAATTTTTATGAACAATCTCCGCAACTGTCCCCTAAAAATAAAAACCATTGTAATTTTTCTAAATGACAATGGTTTACAATTTGTACTTGTGCCCGAGACTGGATTCGAACCAGCACATCCTTTCGGACGCTACCACCTCAAAGTAGTGCGTCTACCAATTTCGCCACCCGGGCAACAATAGTCATAAGGTCAAATTGGTCATATTCGATTACCCGGCAAAAAATGAATTATATGACTTATTTGACGTTTCTGACTTTTCGGGACTGCAAATGTAAGTGGTTTACTTTTTCAATACAATTCTGAAGGTGGTTCCTTTTCCGGGATCAGAGCTTTTTACAAAAATTTCTCCTTTATGATATTGTTCAATGATCCGTTTTGACAAACTAAGCCCAAGTCCCCACCCCCTTTTCTTTGTAGTAAAGCCCGGTTTAAAAACTTTTTGTTGTATTGATAAAGGAATACCCTTACCCGTGTCTTTCAGATCAATGTTCACCTTATCGGGCAAACTCTCGATGTTGATCTTAATTTCGCCTGTACCTTCCATTGCATCCAAAGAATTTTTCAAAAGATTTTCAATTACCCAATCAAAGAGGGGAGGTGATATGTTAGCAAAAATCTCTTTTTGATTCCCCGTGTTTACTGAAAAGCTTACTTTGCCCGGGGCCCTCTTTCTCATATAATCAACCATCGCGGTTACCTGGCTCACGATATCGTTCTTTTCCAGCTGCGGCTTGCTGCCAATTTTACCAAACCGATCGGTAATTAATTGCAAGCGTCCAATATCTTTTTCAAGTTCTCCAACTATTTTATCATTAGACGGATTTTGCCGTAGCATTTCTATCCACCCTTCCAGGGATGTCACAGGCGTTCCTAATTGATGGGCAGTTTCTTTTGCCATTCCGGCCCATACCTGGTTTTGGGCAGAGCGATAACTGCTTCTTAATGCCAGCAGGGTTATAATGATAAAAAGTCCAACAATGATCAACTGCACGATTGGATAGTAACGGACTTCTATCAATAACCTTGATTCACCATAGTAATAAAGGTTTCGTTGAGTGGAATCAAGTGGATTGGTCCAGACTATCGGTTCATTTTGCGATTTAAAACTTCGCAGTTTCTTATTTAAGTAAGACGGATCCTTTGCAATTTTTAGGGAATCGAGATTGATAAATTGTATGATGCTGTCTTTTTCGTTGGTTTCAATGATGGGTACATCGTTTTCATTGTTCTGAATGATCTTAAAAGGAAGTCTGGTATCAGCCTCACTGGAGGATTCCATAAGAAATCTGCCGGCTGCCACCCATTCTTCTACCTTTTGCTTTTCTTCAATTGCAATTTTATTGGCGAGGTAACGGGAATATACAATAGTACCACTTACGATAAGTATTGCGATAATGGCTACCAGCACCCGCCAGTTAATTATTTGCTGAAACATTTTCCGAATTTAATAAGGATAAACGGCTTCCCTTATTTTTGAACAAATTATTTACAAACCTTTGAGCAGTTCCCCCAAAGTTGCTATTGTGATTCTTAACTGGAATGGCCGAAACTATTTAGAAAAATTTTTGCCTTCAGTATTTGCAACGGCTTATGAAAATATCGAATTCATCGTTTCAGATAATGGATCAACCGATGATTCGGTTTCGTTTTTGCAAAATAACTTTCCGCAGATAACACTTATACGTTTGGATAAGAATTATGGTTTTGCAAAAGGGTATAACCTTACTCTTGAAAAGATCCAGGCAGATTACTATGCAATTATCAACAGCGATATAGAAGTAGAACCAGGATGGCTTCTGCCCATTGTCAATCTGCTCGAACAAAATAAATTGAATGCTGCCTGTCAGCCCAAATTACTTTCTTATAAGAACAAAAATCTATTTGAGTATGCCGGTGGCGCCGGTGGCTGGTTGGATAGCTTTGGTTATCCCTTTGCAAGAGGAAGAATTTTTGATATTTGTGAAGAAGACAAGGGTCAATATGATTCTACAGAAAGAGTTTTTTGGGTGAGCGGTGCTGCAATGGTTATACGCAGTGAAGTTTTTCATGAAATGAATGGCTTCGATAATTACTTCTTTGCTCACCAGGAGGAAATTGATCTTTGCTGGCGAATGCAGCTGGCAGGGTATAAGCTTTTTGCCTGTCCTTCATCAGTTGTTTATCATGTTGGTGGGGGTACATTGCCACGCGGGAACTCACTTAAAACCTACCTCAACTTTAGAAACAACCAGATCATGCTTTACAAGAACCTTCCATGGTCAGAGAAATGGTGGAAGATCCCATTTCGAATTTCGCTGGATACAATTTCGGCATGGAAAGGTCTTCTTAGCGGGGATGCAGGATATTTTCTTGCCATCTTAAGAGCCCATTTTTCTTTTTACAAATGGGTATTGTTCAGGCAGGATCAAAGCGTTTTTCCGGAAAAAAAAACCGGGACGCTTTATGGAATCTACAGGGGTAATGTGGTATGGGAACATTTTGCAAAAGGGAAGAAATATTTTTCACAGGTAATAAAATAAATTCGATTTAAGCACTGAACGCTTATTTTTGCACCACAAATAACCAGATATGAATTATCAGCAGGAATATAAAGAGGAACTGCAAAAAGTCCAGGATAAAGACTTTACTCACAGCTGGGTTTCTTCATCGGCATTTTTATTTTACCTGCAGGTAGCCTGTATTGTTGCTTTTGTTTTGGGTGGTTGTTATATGCTGTATAACAAGCGCTTTGAGAAGCCGGAAGTAAAGGTTGAGGACAGCTCCCTGTACACACCAAAGTATAAATGATTTCCTAAAATATTTTTCCGGCAAAATGCAATGCTTTATTTTTGCAACCCCCTTAGTTCTTTGAATTAATAATTATTAATTAATAATTATTAATCACTTACCGCGGAAGTAGCTCTCCCGATAGCTATCGGGACGGTAGGGCATTTCTTAACAAGCGGAAGTAGCTCTCCCGATAGCTATCGGGATGGTAGGGCATTTCTGAACAAGCGGAAGTAGCTCTCCCGATAGCTATCGGGATGGTAGG
>JAICGN010000222.1 GCA_025923075.1 Chitinophagaceae bacterium | reverse complement strand
GGTGTGCTAAGCCAGTTTATCATTATGCCATTACTTGGTTTTACATTAGCAAGCATTACAAATTTTCCGGCAGAAATTGCAGCTGGTATTATCCTGATCGGAAGTTCTCCAAGCGGACTGGCATCTAATGTAATGGCATACCTTGCAAAAGCCAACCTGGCTTTATCGATTACCATCACTTCTATCACCACGTTGATCGCACCACTTGTTACCCCACTGCTTATGAAATTTCTTGCAGGAGCCTTAGTTGAAATTGATGTAATGAAAATGATGTGGGACATTTCCAAGATGATCATTATTCCGATTGGAGCGGGTCTAATTTTTAATAAGCTGTTAAGCGGTAAATCAAAATGGCTTGATAAAGCGATGCCTTTTGTTTCAATGTTTAGCATTGCTTTTATTATAACGATTATCACAGCGGCAGGAAGGGAAAGCTTGATGAAAATAGGTCTTGTACTAATTGGAGTAGCTTTTGTCCATAACACATTCGGTTATTTCCTGGGATACTGGAGCGGACGTTTATTTAGAATGACAGAAAGGGATTGTCGCACTATTGCAATAGAAGTAGGTATGCAAAATGCAGGTCTTGCTTCGGGTATTGCGAAAGAAATGGGAAAAATTGCAACCGTCGGTCTGGCAGCCGCAGTGTTTGGACCGCTAATGAATATTACCGGATCAGCGTTAGCCAGCTGGTGGCATGGTCGATTACCGAGAGAAACAAGTCGGGAATCGGGAGTTAGGAGTCAGGAGTTACGGCGCTAACACTAGCTAACTACAAATGATATAAAAATTAATTATCACTATAAACTTTTATTTATGTCAAAATTGAAATACGTACTGCTTTTTTCAATAGTAATTGTATTTTATCAGCAATCACAAAGTCAGCAAATACAAATTTCAAAAGAACAATTGATAGCTCTCACCCCATTGTGGAAAGGTGAACGTTTTGTTGATGGCAGACCAAAAGCTCCTGACAGCTTGCTTGATCGCCTCAGGAATGTCACTCTTGAAGAAGCATGGGCAGTGTTACGTAATGAAAATTATAAATTTCAATATGCCGACAACTGGCAAATGATAAACCCTGATAGCGTATTGGTTGGTCGTGCCGTCACTGCTACATTTATGCCGGGCCGTCCTGATATTCATCGTGTGATCGATAGTTTCGGACATGAAAAAGGTGGAAGAATAAAATCGCAAAACTCCTGGCCGCTTGACTTGCTAGTAAAAAGAGATGTTTATGTAGCTGATCAGTTTGGTGCACATAATGACGGGCCAACTATTGGTGATAATCTTGGCAATTCAATTTTTGCAAAAACAGGAAATGGTATTGTATATGATGGCGCCGTCAGGGATATTAATGGATTAAAAGAACTCGGCTCATTTACTTCTTTCTTTCGTAGTTATCATCCTTCGCATCATTTGAATAATCCTGCAGGCCAATTGAATACTACACTTGTTTCCATCAATCAACCAACAAGAATTGGAATGGCAACAGTAATGCCCGGTGATGTTGTATTGGGCAGAGATGGTGGTGTACTTTTTATTCCACCACATCTGCTGGAAAGAGTAGTAAAAACAGCAGAGATCGTAAGACTAAGAGATATGTTTGGTCACCAGCGTTTGCGTGAAGGGAAATATACACCTGGCCAGATCGATGCAAGATGGAGCGATGAAATTGAAAGAGATTTTTCGAAATGGTTGAATGAACATATTGACAAACTGCCTGTGCCAAGGTCGCAAATACAGGAATTTTTGAAAGGAAGAACATGGTAAAACAATTAATAATTAACCTGCCTGGCGGCACGCAGGCAATTAAAAAATTAAATAATGGAAAACATAAGCTCAAGAAGAAAATTCTTAAATAAAGCCGCTATAGCAGCAACAATGACGCCCTTCGCATCATTAACCACTTTCGGCAGAGGTTATGAAGAAGCAATTGATAAAACGGCAAAACGTTCCGCACCGGCAGATCTAAAGATCACGGATGTGAAATGCGGTTACATACGCGGAAGTGTTATGGTAAAAATCTATACTAACCAGGATATCGTCGGCCATGGAGAAGGTGTAGATGCAGTTCCCGGTACTTATCATTTAGTAAAAAATTTTGGTAATAGAATTAAAGGGCAAAATCCTTTGAACGTTCATCGGCTATTTGAGAACATTCGCAGGTCAGGATTTTTCCAGGGTGCACAATCAGGAATGTATGTTGCTGTTTTGTCGGCTATCGAAACTGCTTTATGGGATGTTGCGGGTAAAGCATTGAATCTTCCGGTTTATCAATTGCTCGGTGGAAAATTTCGTGATAAAATAAGAGTGTACTGCGATACAGCCTTGTATCAACGCAACTTACCACAGCCAAAAGATTTTGCAGAAGCAGCAAAGAAATCAAAAGACATGGGCTTTAATGCGATCAAGTTTGATCTTGACCAGGCAAATGATCCTAACAAATATGATCTCTACAACTGGACAGCAAGTCCTGCTGAGCTGCAACGCATGGTTGATCAAATGACTGCGGCCCGTGAAGCAGTTGGCCCCAACATAGATATTTGTGTTGATATGCATGGTCGCTATGATGCGGTGACAGGGCAAGCAGTTGCAAAAAGAATGGAACCGTTGAATTTGATGTGGCTTGAAGAGCCAATACCCGCAGAGAATGTTGAAGCATACAAACTGATCACTGAATCAACCAGCACTCCGATTTGCGCCGGGGAAAATCATTACCTCGCACATGGGTTCAGAAGATTGCTGGAGATTGGCGCCGTTGATATTGTAATGCCTGACTTGCAGAAAGCCGGGGGATTGGGCGAAGGACAACGTATTGCCAATCTTGCTAATTTATATTATACACCTTTTGCGCCACACATGGTTGCATCATTTTTAGGAGCGATGGCTTCAGCACATGTGTGTGCGTCGGTTCCAAATTTTTTAATCCTTGAATGGCAATCTTATTTTCATACCGACCCAATGTTCAAAGAGATCGTTAAATATGAGGGGGAATGGGTTAAAAATAGTTTCATAACTCTTTCTGAAAAGCCAGGTATTGGTGTAGAAATAAATGAAGAAGGAATGAAAAAGTATGCAATTCCCGGAATACCTTTTTTTGAATAATGAACCTTAAATCTATTTACCATGAACTCCCGTCGCAATTTTTTGCAAAAACTTACTGGCTCGTTAGTTGCTTTGCCTCTTTTGTCAAAACAGGACTACTTAAAAAGTTTCGAAGACCTAAATGACGAACCTTATGATGGACCGCTGTTGCGGGTAGCCATCATGGGTCTCGGAAGTTATGGTACCCGCGTGGCAGAGGCAATGAAAGATTGTACCAAAGCAAAATTGGTAGGGGTAATCAGTGGCACGCCCTCTAAAATAACAGCATGGCAGGCGAAGTATAATCTAGCGGAAAAGAACTGCTATAACTATGAAAACTATGATAACATAAAAAATAACCCTGATATTGATGTAGTGTATATAATCACACCAAATGCATTGCATAAAGATGCAGCAATAAGAGTGGCCAGGGCTGGCAAGCATGTGATTTGTGAAAAGCCGATGTCAATAAACGCAAAAGATGGAGAAGAAATGATCGCTGCGTGTAAAAAAGCAAATGTGAAATTGCTGGTAGGTTACCGCATGCACTTTGAAGCAAAGACGCTTGAAATAATCCGCATGAGGAAGGATGGAGAGTTTGGAAGGATTTTATTCTTCCAGGGATTATCCGGGTTTCGCATCGGCGATCCAAAACAATGGCGATTGAATAAAGAATTGGCCGGAGGAGGCGCCATGATGGACATTGGAATTTATTCCATCAATGGAGCCAGGTATATGACAGGTGAAGAACCAATTTGGGTAACCGCACAGGAAACAAAAACGGATAAAGAAAAATTTAAAGAAGGCGTTGATGAAACAATTCAATTCCAATTGGGCTTTCCCGGCGGAGCGGTGGCATCCTGCCTTTCTACCTATAGCATGAACAACCTTGACCGGTTTTTCTTAAATGGTGAAAAAGGATTTGCGGAAATGCAACCTTCCACAGGGTATGGGCCGATAAAAGGAAAAACACATAAAGGTGAGCTGACACATCCGCACGTCACGCATCAAACAGTACAGATGGACGAAATGGCAGGAATTATCTTGGAAGGCCAACAACCCATCGTGCCTGTTGATGGTGAAGAAGGATTGAAAGATCTAAAAATTATGGATGCTATATATGAGGCTATTAAAAGAGGCAAAAAGGTTAACCTGTCATTGTGAGATTCGAATTACTTAAAATAACCGGCAATGTTATGCCACTGGCAGGTATTTTCTTGATCTCCTGCAGTCATAAGACTGTAGTCGAAAGAACGACCTATTTCCCTAAACAAATCG
>JAICGN010000221.1 GCA_025923075.1 Chitinophagaceae bacterium | reverse complement strand
TTGGTGGCGACCTATCAGTCGATCGTTTACTTGTTGCTTACAGTAGGGGGATCTTTCCATGGTATGAGGGCAAACATATTTTATGGTGGTGTCCTGATCCGCGGTTTGTCTTATTTCCTTGTGAGGTGAAAGTGAGTAAGAGTATGAAACAACTACTTAAGCAAAATGCCTTCAATTTTACGACCGATAAGGCCTTTGAACAAGTGATCGGCAATTGTAAGATGATCCGTCGAAAAGGACAGGCGGGTACGTGGATAACAAATGAAGTAAAAAGAGCCTACACAATTTTACATAAGACCGGGTTTGCGCACAGTGCTGAGGTTTGGAAAAATGGGGAACTTGTTGGCGGCTTATATGGAGTAAGGCTCGGAAAAATATTCTTTGGTGAAAGTATGTTTACCAAACAAAGCAATGCAAGCAAATATGCATTTATTAAATTTGTTGAACACTTAAAAAATGATGGCGTTGAACTGATCGATTGCCAGGTCTATACCGAGCACCTTGAGAGTATGGGTGCAAAAATGATCCCGAGAAATGAGTTTCTCAAAACACTGCATAAATTAATCCCGCGTTTTGATTAAGAAGCTAAAACCTGCTTTCCAGGTAATGTGGTAACACAGTGCGCCAGGTAGGCCAGTCATGCGGCCACTCCTGCCCCCAAACATCCAGTTCGTAGTTGATGGCTTTATCATAAAGAATTCTTGCGAACCGACCACTGCTTGCAGGATCCTCATAAGCTCCGCTGCCGGTAAAAATATGGAGGTGATGTGTTCTTCTTATTTGCTCCAGCACATTATGGTCCGTTAAATTGGGCATGTAATGCATCGGGCTGTTGAAATAAACGTCATCATCATAATGGCCTTTTGTGTACTCGGTGAGATCATAAACGCCACTCATTGCAATTACGCCATTGATAATATCAGGTCTTTTCAAAAATAAATTCATGCTATGCAATGCACCAAATGATGCGCCGCAGGTATATATCATTGTATCGTCACTTGAGTTTGTACGGATAAATGGCACTACTTCATTGAAAACATAATCATTCCATTGCTGGTGACGAATGGATTTATCCCTGGGGTTCATATTATTATTTAACCAGCTTTCATTGTTGATGCTATCAATAGAATACACTTTTAATTTTCCTGCATCAATAAACGGGGCGATCTGGTCCAGCAATTGAAATCTTTCATATTCCAGGTAATCGGCCGCAGCTGTTGGCACCAGCAATAACGCAAAACCATAATGGCCATAAATTGAAATTGGCATTTCTTTATTCAACGAAGGACTGTGCCATGAGTAAAGTGTTCTTTCCATAAGAATGTTTGCGGGTTCAAAATAAGTATTTCACCCTGCAAAAAATGATTTCATGCGACAATATTTTCGGTTGCTGATGAGTTTCGCTATCTACCTGAAAGACGGTAAATTTGCCGCCAAACCCCAAATCCGCCTGAGGCGGAGCAATAGCAACTCACAAACCAAATAGCTGACTAGTGATTTGCAGCATTCCGACCTAGTCGGGACGACGCAAGGGACGGTGATTAGAAATACTAATAGCCGGCAAAAAAAATAGTAACGAAGTAATGGAACTATCGAAAAATTTTGAACCGGGATCTATAGAAGAAAAATGGACATCTCATTGGAAGTCGAAAAGATATTTTAGTTCTACTCCCGATGACAGGAAACCTTTTACGGTCGTAATTCCTCCCCCAAATGTCACGGGTGTTTTACATATGGGACATACACTGAATGAAACGGTGCAGGATATTCTTGTCCGCAAAGCAAGAATGAGCGGTTATAATGCATGTTGGGTTCCCGGCAGCGATCATGCGTCGATCGCTACTGAAGCGAAGGTGGTACAGATGCTGAGAGAAAAAGGTATTGATAAAAATAAGATCGGCCGTGAAGAGTTTTTGAAATATGCTTTTGAATGGAAAGAAAAATATGGTGACATCATTTATAACCAGATTGAGCGACTCGGTTGCAGTGTTGATTGGGATCGTGTAAACTTTACGATGGATGATCATTACTACAGGGCCGTCATTAAAGTTTTTGTTGACTTATATAACAAGGGACTTATCTATCGCGGCGCCAGAATGATCAACTGGGATCCTGCCGCGCAAACAGCATTGAGTGATGAAGAAGTTGAATATAAAGAATTGCAGGGCAAGTTGTACTACGTTAAATATTTCGTCCAGGAAAGTCAGAAGCCAGGAGTCGGGAGTTCGGAGTCAGGAGTCAGGAGTTCAGAGTCAGGAGTCGGGAGTTCAGAGTCGGGGAAATTAACTCCGAACTCTGAACTAAGGACTAAAGACTATGTAACTATTGCTACTCAACGTCCGGAAACTATAATGGGAGATACCGCTTTAGCCGTCAATCCTACCGATGAACGTTATGCTCATTTAAAGGGTAAAAAAGTTATAGTTCCACTTGTAAATCGTGTTGTTCCCGTAATTTTTGATGAATACGTTGATAAAGAATTTGGAACCGGAGCTTTAAAGATCACACCTGCACATGATATCAATGACTATAATCTCGGATTAAAACATAATCTTGAAGCTATAGATACACTGAATGAAGATGGGACAATGAGTGAAGCCGCACAGGTGTTTATTGGACTTGATAGGTTTGAGGCAAGAAAAAAAGCGATTGAAAAATTAAGAGCCGATGGTTTATTAATTAAAGAAGAAGATTATACGACAAGGCTTGGATTTTCACAAAGGACAAATGCAGTTGTTGAGCCGAGGATTTCTACACAGTGGTTTGTAAGAATGAAGCCGCTTGCTGAAAAAGCATTGCAAGCAGTTGTAAGTGGCGAAGTAAAAATTCATCCGGAGGAAAGATTCCTGGCTACTTATAAATATTGGCTGGAAAATGTAAAAGATTGGTGTATTAGTCGCCAACTGTGGTGGGGACAAAGAATACCTGCCTGGTATGATGAAGAGGGGAAATTTGTTGTTGCAGAGAATGAAGAGGAGGCAAAGGCAAAATTCATCCCGCCTCAGGCGGGACAAAATTCAAAACCAGAAGGACAACTTCGGCAGGATGAAGATGTGCTTGATACATGGTTCTCTTCATGGCTTTGGCCGATCGAAGTGTTTAATGGGATAACAGAACCTGGAAATAAGGATATTAAGTATTATTATCCAACTTCAGTATTGGTAACAGGACAGGATATTATTTTCTTTTGGGTGGCAAGGATGATCATGGCAGGCATGGAATATATGCATGAAAAACCCTTCAGTGATGTTTATTTCACAGGAATGGTAAGAGACAAGCAAGGTAGAAAAATGAGCAAAAGTCTTGGCAATTCTCCGGACTTACTTGATCTTATTGACCGTTTTGGCGCAGACGCAGTTCGCTTTGGAATTATGATCTCCTCTCCTGCCGGGAATGATCTCTTATTTGATGATAGCAGTTGTGACCAGGGAAGAAATTTCAATAATAAGATATGGAATGCGCTGAAGCTGGTTAGGAGTTGGGAGTTGAGAGTTCAGAGTTCGGAGTCGGGAATTCAGAGTTCGGAGCCGGGAGTTCGGAGTTCAGAGTCGGGAGTTCAGAGTTCGGAGTCGGGAGTTCGGAGTTCGGAGTCAAGAGTTCAGAGTTCAGAGTCCAACGAAAATTTTGCAAATGATTGGTTTGAGAATCGGTTAAATGAAGTAAAAGCTGAGATCGAAAAGTTGTATAAAGACTTCAAATTAAGTGAAGCATTAAAAACGATCTATTCACTGATATGGGATGATTTCTGCAGTTGGTATCTGGAATGGGTAAAACCCGGGTTTGAGCAACCAATTGAGAAATCCATTTACGATAAGACAGTTTATTTTTTTGAAGAGCTGATGCAGTTGCTTCATCCCTTCATGCCGTTTGTTACCGAAGAAATCTATCATCAGCTTAAAGAAAGAAATGAAGGCGATGATTTAACAGTAAGGCAATACGCAGAAATTAAAAACAAGAAACAAGAAATTCTAAAACAAGCTGAATTATTAAAACAAGTAATTACTGCTTTGCGGGATGTTCGTGTAAAAAATCAATTGAGACCGAAAGAAGAAATAAAATTGCAAATACAAACATCAGATCAAGCGGCATATAATTCGTTCAAATCGATACTGGCAAAACAGATAAATGCTTCGGAAATAACTTTTGCAAACGATACAGTCGCTGGTTCAATAAATACCGTGGTACAAAAGGACAAATTTTTTATTGAGACAGAAAATGAACTTGATACAACTGCGCAAAAGGAACAACTCATAAAAGACCTCGAATACCAAAGAGGATTTCTGTTATCGGTAGAAAAGAAACTGAGCAATGAACGTTTTGTTCAAAATGCAAAACCCGAAGTTGTTGAGGTTGAAAAAAAGAAAAAAGCTGACGCCGAAGCAAAAATCAAAGCAATCGAAGAAAGTTTAGCTGCTTTATAGCTATTAGCTGATAGCCTACCTTGGAATTA
>JAICGN010000220.1 GCA_025923075.1 Chitinophagaceae bacterium | reverse complement strand
GACGCAAAGGGCTCACCACTTTTTTCAGGTTCATCAGGAAATACATCAATAGCGGCACCACCCATCTCTCCTTCCAGTATGGCCGTACGCAATGCTTCAGCATCTATTAATCGTCCCCGTGCAAAGTTGATAAGTATACAGCCCTTTTTAAAATGTTTCAGTGTTGTTTTATTAATAAAATTTTTTGTAGCCGGCGTTTCAGGCATATGAAGGGTAACAACATCTGAATTGGCCATCACCTCTTTTATTGATCTTGCACTCTCGGCATTTCCCAATGGAAGTCTTGTTTGCTCATCATAAAAGATAACTTTCATGCCTAATACTTCGGCCATTACACTTACCTGCATACCAATATTACCATAGCCGATAATACCCATCGTTTTTCCCCTGAGTTCATAACTGCCTTTTGAATCTTTTGCCCATAAACCATTATGTGCGGCTTTGTCTTTATCCGGAACCCGACGCAACAACATAATGGCTGCGCCAATCACCAATTCTGCAACTGACCTCGTATTGGAATAAGGCGCATTAAAAACAACGACACCGTTTTTGGTCGCTTCTTTCAGATCGACCTGGTTCACCCCAGCACAGAAACAACCTATGGCCTGCAATTTTTTGGCGGCATCCAGAATATTTTTTGTTATCCTGGTCTTTGAACGGATGCCGAGTATGTGAACATCCTTTATTTCTTTTAACAGGTCTTCTTCACTAAGTGATTTATTGATCTTTTCAACATTTGTATATCCCTGGTTGCGGAAATTTTTAACTGCTCCTTCGCTGATATTTTCAAGAAAAAGGATCCTGATTTTTTCTTTGGGATAGCTGGTCCGTAATGTTTCCATATAGAACAGGGAAATTAATGATTAAAGGATTTCGTAAATAATTATGTTATCAACTTCATACTACTATTAAACGTTTGTTGCAAGTTTGTCCTGAGCCGGTCGGAGACTCTATTTATCGTTCAGTTCGCTATTGAACACTTAATACAATATCCTCACTTTAATTGTCTGTTTCACTTCTTTCAGCAGATGCAATGCTTTTGCCGATATCTGCCTGTCAACATCAAGCACAACATACCCGATCTCATCATTTGTTTTTAGATATTGACCAAGGATATTGATATTATTTTTTGAAAGCGTCGTATTGATTTCAGATAACACTCCCGGCACATTCTTATGAATATGCAAGATCCGATGGCTCCCTTCCTGTGGTGGTAATGCAAGGGCAGGCACCGTATGTGAGCCAAACGTGATTCCTTTTTCGAGATAGTTAAAGAGTTTGATGCTTACATCTTCTCCGATGTTTTGCTGTGCTTCTTCAGTTGAGCCGCCGATATGCGGCGTCAATATCACATTGGGAAGATCCTGCAAGGGAGTTTGAAAACGATCACCATTTTTTTCCGGCTCCAAGGGAAAAACATCGACAGCGGCTCCTCCAATATTACCATCGGTAATTGCTTTTCGTAAGGCCTCAAGATCTACCACTTCTCCCCTTGCATAATTGATCAGTATGGCACCCTTCTTAAAATATTTAAGATTTGATCTGTTAATAAGATTTTGCGTTTGCGAAGTTTCCGGCACATGCAGCGTTACAATATCTGACCTGCTTAAAAGTTCTTTCAATGATTTTGCATCTTCCGCATTTCCCAGCGGCAGTTTTGTTTCTACGTCATAAAAGATCACTTTCATCCCCATCGCTTCCGCAAGCACACTTACCTGGCTTCCGATATTTCCATAACCAATAATGCCAAGGATTTTCCCCCGTAGCTCGAAACTATTCCTTGCATCCTTCAGCCAAATGCCTTCGTGTGCAGCTTTATTCTTATCCGGGATTCGTCGAATAAGGAGAATTGATAAGCCAATCACTAATTCAGCTACAGATCTCGTATTTGAATAAGGGGCATTAAAAACAACCACCCCATTTTTTGTGGCGGCTCTTAGGTCAACCTGGTTTACACCAATACAAAAACATCCAATGGCCTGTAATTTTTTTGCGGCATCGAGCACCCTTTTTGTTACCTGTGTCTTCGAACGAATACCAAGTATATGTACATCTTTTATCTCTTTAACAAGCTCATCTTCCGTCAACGCCTTTGTGATCTTCTCTACGTTAGAATACTCATGATTTCTGAAATTTTTCACCGCAGTATCACTAATGTTTTCCAGAAAAAGAATTCTTATTTTTTCCTTCGGATAGCTGGTCTTTTGTACTTCCATGTTTGCAAATATAGAGTTGTAACTATTAACAATTTTCGCATTATGGGGAAAAGTACCATTGATTAGGCATGACTTGTGCTATTATTTTTGTCTAAACTGTATTCTCATTTGAAAAGTCTTCTTTACCCTATCGGGATAGCTATTTTCTTATTTGGGTGCGATACCTCAAGTCAGCAGGCTGCTGCCCCTGCCGAATTGTCGGCCCGTGATACGACCGTCCCCAAGGAGTTGTCCAAGCAGGAGTTTCAATATTATTATAACGTGGCTAAGAACCATTTTGAAGGCTCGCTACTAAAGCGCGGATTCAATGGCCAGATGCTAATCGCAAAAAATGGTACAGTTGTTTTTGAAAAGACAGTGGGTTTTGCAGATATGCGAACAAAAGACAGTCTTGATGAGAATACTCCCTTACATATAGCCAGTGTAGGTAAAACATTTACCGGAATGGCCGTTTTACACCTGATGGAAAAAGGCAGTTTGCAGCTTGAAGATACACTTGGAAAATTTTTTCCCGGTTTCCCTTACCAGGGCATTACGGTAAAAATGTTATTGAGTCATAGAAGTGGGTTGCCAAATTACCTGAATTATTTATCGGAATTGAAAGTAAAGGATACTTGTTACAGCAACCAGGATGTTTTGAATTCACTTTATACGATTCAACCTCGTCTTGAATACAGATCAGGAAAAAGATTCAGTTATAGTAATACCAACTATGTATTGCTTGCAATGATCGTGGAAAAAGTAACCAGTGAATCGTTTCCGGCTTATATGAAGCGAATATTTTTTGATCCGCTTCAAATGGCAAACACTTTTGTTTACGCAAACCAGGATACACTAACTCCTACTCCAAGTTTTGAGTGGACCGGTCGTTTTTGGGAGCCCGATCCTTTTGACTGTACTTATGGAGATAAAAATATTTATACTACCGCATATGATCTGTTGAAATGGGACCAGGCATTAAGCAGCGGGCAGTTATTCAAAAAAGAAACATTGGATTCTGCATATACACCATTAAGCAATGAAAGAAGATCAATTCACAATTATGGATTGGGATGGCGGATGATGATCTTTCCTAATGGTAAAAAATTTCTTTATCACAATGGCCGCTGGCATGGATCCAATGCAGTATTTGTAAGATTCCCCGACGAAAATGCAACAATGATCGTTATTGGAAATAAATACAATAGAAATATTTATAACGCCGCTGCAAAAGCATATAATATTTTCGGCAATTATTTACCGGGCCAAAGCCATCAATATGATGATAGCGCGCCAGATGATAATTCCGTTGGCGAAAATTCAATAAAAGAGGAAACGTACACTCCAAAAACAAAATCTTCGAAAAGAAGGCGGTAATCATTTCTTTTTGAAAATTCTTCCTCAACTTTAAGTCAGAATCGTAGGAATGAAAATCTTAAATGCTGAGCAAATACGAGCTTGGGATCAGTATACAATTGAGCATGAGCCTACCGCATCCATCGACCTGATGGAGAGAGCAGCTGCAAAATGTTTTGAGTGGCTTGAAGAAAATAGCTGGTTCGTTCATTCTTTTTCAATTTTTTGTGGCAAAGGAAATAATGGAGGTGACGGACTTGCTATTGCAAGAATGCTTGCTGTGCAAGGCTGTACTGTTGCTGTAAACATTCTTGAATTCGGGCATCGGGGCACCGATGACTTCCAGGCAAATCTGGCGAGGCTCCATCAGTATCCTTCGGTTACGATTCATTTTATACAGGACGAAACAAATTTTCATTCCTTCACAAACGAGACCGTTATTATTGATGCATTGTTTGGTTCCGGATTATCAAGACCACTGGATGGAATTACCGCTAAACTTGTTGATCATATTAATAACAGTGGTTGTGCAATTATCGCCATTGATGTGCCAAGTGGCATGTCAGTTGATCAGTCATCAAAGGGAAATACAATTATTAAAGCAAACTATACGCTGAGTTTTCAATGTTATAAACCGGCGTTTCTTGTGGCGGAAAACGCATCGTTTATTGGAGAGGTCATTATTCTTGATATTGGTTTGCTGCCAGAATACCTTTCAGCTATTGAAACAAATTTTGAATTGATTGATAGTTCAATGGTCCGCTCGATCTATAAACCAAGAAACCAGTTTGCACACAAGGGGAATTTTGGTCACGCAATGATAATAGCCGGCAGTTATGGGAAAATTGGAGCCGCTGTGTTGTCCGCCAGGGCCTGTTTAAGAAGTGGGGCGGGATTGCTTACTTGTTTT
>JAICGN010000219.1 GCA_025923075.1 Chitinophagaceae bacterium | reverse complement strand
CTTTTAAAGTTGATGTGGATGTTGACAATATTGTATTGGCACGAATGAGGGACCAGGTGACCGGTCAGCGTGGCTTTAATGCTTTTCTTCTTGCAACGGCGGCAAATTATTTCCTGGGTAAAAGTATTAATATGGAGGAAGCATTGGGATGGGCACAGCGGGCGGCACTTACAAGAACGTATTTCACATTAAACACATTGGGAACTGCTTATACAAAATTAAACAGGCTAAAAGAAGCGGATTCCACAATGAATGAAGCCTTGCTGTTTGCAAATCCTAATCAGTACCTGGGATATGGTCGTTCATTGATCACTGCAAAAAGATTGGATCGGGCATTAGAAATATTTAATGCCAATCAGAAAAAAAATGGTGATGTGTTTGCAGTGAACGCTGGCTTTATGTCTTACTATTCCGCAAAAGGCGATTTTAAAAAAGCATTGGAGTATGCGAATAAAGCGTTGGCACAAGCACCCGAACCAGGAAAAGCAGCCGTTAACGCAAACATTGCAAAGCTCAAAGAAGGAAAGGATATCAACCAATGATCTCTTTATGTAAACCAGGATCATGCGTTATAAATATTTCTTATTTGCTATTCTTCTTATCCCGGCGCTGTTTACGGATGCACAGCAAAGCATGTCGCCTCCTGTAAGAGCTCATCATTCTTTGGTGTATGATGAGGAATCAAAAACAATTTTATTGACAGGGGGAAGCACGCCGCTTGATGGAGGCAATTCATTTAAATTTTTTAATGACATCTGGAGTTTTGATGGAAGCAAATGGACATGGAAAGGAAATGCCGGTGATGAACGAAGCGGTATGGCACTTGCTTATGATGCGAAAAGAAAAAAGTTGTATTCATTTGGTGGATATACGAGTGATGGCCGTTCCCGCTCCGAATTCAGGGTGTATGAAAATAATAATTGGAAAAACCTTCAGGAAATTCCCGGAATAATTGCAGCTGAATCAGGATTTGTTTATGATTCCGATCGCGACAGGTTAATTGTATTTGGCGGAAGCCCCGGGATGAGGAAAGTGAACAATGAAACATGGGAGTGGGATGGAAGTGCGTGGAAAAAATTTGAAGGCATCAGTCCTGAAGGAAGACAGGCATTTGCTATGGTGTATGATGAGGCAAGAAAGAAAACAATATTATATGGTGGTCGGGGAGAAGCCCCGGGAACGATCTATGATGACACATGGGAATATGATGGTAAAAGCTGGCAGAAGATGGCTGTAACAGGACCCGGACCAAGAGCATCGGCAGGTTGCGCCTATGATAATGATAACAAAATTTTGATCCTTTTTGGAGGAATGACAAAGAATGGTTTTACAAATGAAACATGGAGCTATGATGGCAAGGAATGGAAAAAGCTTTCAGATCAGGGTCCAAAGAAAAGGGCAATGGGTTATCTTGCTTATGATAAAGAAAGAAGAAAAGTTTTTCTCTTTGGGGGACGGCTGGGATGGCCGAATGATGTAAATGATACATGGGAATGGGATGGAACAAAATGGAATGAAATAAAGTTTTAAATGCCATAATTTGAATAGCCGGGAATATTTAAATTTATTTTGTCTTCGTCCATTAATTTGTAAAAACTATATTTTATAAAAAACAAGAAAACCTATTTTTCCACTACATATTAATCAACTTCCTCACTCCCCTTTACGGGATAGGGGGTAAAACAATCAAATATGGATAATGCAATCAGCTGGTTCGAAATCGGAACTACCGATCTTGACAGGGCAACAAAATTTTATGAAACAATTTTTGGAGTCAAATTGAATCCGCTTGACCTGGATAATATAAAAATGAGAATGTTCCCTATCGATGATATGATGACAGGGGTTGGCGGCGCTTTGGTTTTTAGCAATGGGTTTCACAAGCCATCGTCCACTGATGGGCCATTAATTTACCTGAATGGAAATCCCGATGTACAAAATGTATTGGACAAAGTGGAAGCAGCGGGCGGAAAAATTATGGTTCCAAAAACGGAGATCAGCGCTGAATATGGTTATATGGCTGTGATCGTAGATACGGAAGGAAACCGCATCGGTTTGCATTCTGTACCTAAACAGTATATAAAATAATTATTATTAAAAATTAAGTCATGGCAGATTTTGATTGGACCCGGTTCACTGTCCGGATCAATGTAAAAGCGCCAACAGAAAAATTATACTGGTGCTGGGCCACAAAAGAAGGCATTGAATTTTGGTTCTTGCGCAGGTCAGATTATAAAAAGCCGGATGGCACACTTCGTAAGAGCAATGAGTCAGTAGATAAAGGAGATACCTGGTCATGGTGGTGGCATGGCTATCCCGATGAAGTCGTTGAACATGGTGCGATACTGGATTGCAATGACAAAGATTTTTTCAAATTCAAATTTGGCGAGGCTGGGAACTGTTCTGTTAAGATATATGAAGAGCAAGCTGAAAATATTGTTGAATTAGTACAGGATCAGATTCCAACTGATGACAAAGCAAAACAAAACTGGCATATTGGATGCAAGACGGGCTGGACATTTTATATGGCCAATCTTAAGTCTATGCTGGAAGGAGGAGTGGATCTGAGAAATAAAAACGAGCAATTACAAAATATGTTGAACGCATAGCTTCCATGAAAAGAAGAAGCTTTATATATAATTCTGCAACGGCATCAGTGGCTGCATTTTTGGGAATGCACGATATGCTGAGTCGTTCCCTGTTGGCAACTAATTTTTATGCCAACACAAACGCAAGAGTTCTCCACCTTGATTTGATAACCGGAGCATCTTTAGGTGATTTAAAAAAATTTTATACTGATACCATCGGACTTCAGTTAATAGCTGAACAAACCGATCATTTTAGTTTCAGGGCCGGTGAAACAACAATAAGGTTTATAAAAACAGCTGAAGAGAATGCGGCGCCGTTTTATCATTTTGCATTTAATATTCCGGAAAATAAAATTTTAAAGGCCCGGGAATGGCAACTGAAAAGGACGGCATTATCGGCAACACCATCTCAGCTGGTTGACGAAAACTATCCTAAAGATATTAGACATTTCCAGCATTGGAATGCACATTCGGTTTTCTTCTGGGATCCTGCCGGTAATCTTGTTGAATATATTGCGAGACATGATCTGAAAAACAGGGCTGATGGAGAATTTAGCAGTAGAGATTTGCTTTGCGCCAGCGAAATTGCATTCATAGTTCAGGATACGGAAACAATTGCAAATGAGATAAAGTCAGCCTTCAATATGAACCAATACAGAGGTGGTGATGAAAACTTCAGAGCGATTGGCGATGAAAATGGATTGCTATTGGTTATTAAAAAAGGAAGAGTGTGGGAAAGTCATACCAATATTTCAAGAACACCGGGTATTATTAAAACGGCAGTTACTATCAGAGCTGAAAAAAATGAAAGATGGATGCCAAAAAATTATCCTTTTGAAATAAACGTAGAAACTTGAAATTTTCATTTGTTGAGTGGAGATCTGAAATTGATGTGGTAGTTATTTAATTCATTAAAGATTAAAAGTACCGTCCCTTCTCTGAAGGAGAAGGGACAGGAGGGATGAGGCTATGGCATACAATCAGAAACTTGCGGACATCACAAGAGATTTGATTTCTCAATCACATAAAAATGTTGAAGAGAAAGCTATGTTTGGCGGCCTATGTTTTATGGTGAATGATAAAATGTGCGTCGGAGTAGAGAAAGAAAGACTAATGGTTCGCCTTGATCCTGCAAAGTATGATGAAGTGATAGAAATAGAAGGATGTAAACCAATGGACTTTACCGGTAAGATCATGAAAGGATTTGTATTTGTAGATACGGATGTGCTTACTACTAAAAAGAAACTGGAATATTGGATAGATCTTGCATTGCAGTATAATAAAATTGCAAAAGCCTCAAAAAAGAAGATTCCGAAAAAGACGACAAACAAAAATAAGCTAAAAAAATAATGAAAGCTTTTCTCTTATTGCTTATAGGTATTTCCAGCAACAACTTCCTGGATGCACAGCAACAATTTGAGATCCGTTACCTGGGAAATATGGGCATTGCGGTTTCTCACAATGATAGCACTATCCTGATTGACGGCCTGCATGATTTTTATGAGTCTGATTATTTGCCCACCGAAACCGATGCAATAAAAGCAATGCTTCAAAAACAATCGCCCTATAAGAATATCATTGCCATTGCAGTTACTCACCGGCATAGTGACCATTTTGACAGCACACTGATAACGAATGTTGCAACTATTCATACTTCAGCCTTATTGATCGGAGGCGAACAGACACGATCGCTGTTGTCCTCGACGTTACAAAGGAAATTCACGACTGTAACCAACAGTATAACGATAAGAATAAATGGCAGCCTGACTATTAATCTATGGCGTATTCCTCATACCTATCCTGCGCGACATGCTTCAGTTGAAAATTACAGGGTGGAAATAGTATGGAGCGGTTTTCGGCTAGTACACCTGGGGGATGCTAATGTAAAAAATGATGCAATAGTTTCTCTTAAAAACAAACCGGAT
>JAICGN010000218.1 GCA_025923075.1 Chitinophagaceae bacterium | reverse complement strand
TGGGAAACAATTTCTCCTGATCTTACTACAAATGACTCTGTAAAAATTAAGGCCTATCAAAATACAGGTGGATTGACGCTTGACATTACCGGTGCAGAAACACATTGTACGATTCTCGCCATTGCGCCATCATCGAAAGAACAGGGCGTCATCTGGGTTGGGACTGATGACGGTAATGTGCAACTAACAAGAGATGGAGGAAAAACATGGACAAGCTTCCGGGGAAAAATTACTGGTATGCCGTTAAGCTGTTGGATCCCCCAGGTTGTTGCATCCCGTCATAATGCAGGAGAAGCTTTTGTTGTTGCCAATGATTATCGTCGTGGCGATTTCAAGCCTTATATTTTCCGTACAACAGATTATGGAAAAACATGGACAAGAATGGTGGATGAAAAAAAAGTGAAAGGGTATGCGCTGTGTATGATACAAGATCCTGTTGAACCAAATTTAGTTTTTGTCGGAACCGAAAATGGTTTATGGGTAAGCCTTGATAACGGGGTTTCTTTTGAACAATGGAAAAATGGTTATCCATCTGTCTCCACTTATGATATGGCTATACAGGAAAGAGAAGCAGATCTCGTGATTGGAACCTTTGGCAGGGCATTATGGATACTTGATGATATTCGTCCATTGAGAAAACTGGCAGCAAACAAAGGAATGGCGATTACTAAACCGATCACCGTATTTTCTACCCCTGATGCATACCAGGCACAATACAGAGCCGCTACCGGTTATGAATGGAGCACTTATGGATTATATGATGGCGAGAATCGCAGACGGGGTGCGGCTGTTTCATTTTATATAAACAAACCGCCACGGCCAGCGGGTCAACCTGCTCCCCCGGCAGAGGCTCAAATGGCTCCCGCAGTTCAGGGTGGTGTCGGCCGCGGAGGTGGAGGCGGATTTGGTGGGGGACAAGGCCAGGGTAGTTTAAGAAGAGGGGATAGTGCCATGGTTAGAATCTTCAATGACAAAAATGAATTGATACGAACCATTCGTTGGGATGTCGACAGTGGCTTCAATCGCCAATTCTGGGGATTAGAAGAAAAAGGATTTCGCCAACCGGGTTCACCAAAACCCCAACCGGGCTCACCTGAGCCTGGCGGTTTCCAGGTTTTACCCGGCACATACAAAGTAGTCGTCACCTATGCCAGGAACAATGATTCGACTTTTGTTACGGTAAAAGATGATCCACGTTTGGGCAATCGCAATGATATAAAAACCGCGCAGCGAAAAATGTATGACCGTTTTCGGAAGAGTGCGGATAAATTAACTGAAGGTATGGACCGGTTAACGGAAGCTGAAGAAGTTTGTACAAAAATGCAGGCACAATTGAAAGGTGTCGAGGGAAAGGATGCCGATACTTTAAGAAAAGCTACGACAAAGATGACAGATGAAATAAAAACGATCCGCGAATTTGTAAGCGGGAAATCTTCCGATGCACAAGGAATCTCCCGCAGTCCTTTCCAGGTAACAGTAATGACGCAGATGCAATTAGCCCAGCAAAATGTTGGCAGCAAGATGGTAGTTCCCGGACAACAGGAAGAAACGCTGGTAACAAATGCGGAAAAAGCAGTGAGTGATGCAATTCAAAAGATCAATGCCTTCTTTGAAGGTAAGTGGAAAGATTATCGGAATTTGGTTGAAGGAACAAAAGTGAACTTGTTTAAGGATTATAAGCCCATTTAAGAATAGTTGAAAATGGAAAGTTGAAGGTTGAAAGTTTGCAAAAGGCTTTCAACCTTTATTTTTGGCCTAACGAGTGTTCTGTTATGGCTCATTCCGTTTACATTTGCTTCAAAGAAACAAGGATATGAAACTGTCACATTTATCTGAAACATTAATCGGTTCTGAAATTGTAAAGCTTGGGGGAGAAATACGTGAAAAGATGAGGCAGGGAGAAAAGATCTATAATTTCACAGTTGGTGATTTTGATCCCGAAATCTTCCCCATACCAAAAGAACTGGAAGACGAAATTGTAACTGCTTACAGGAATCATTTTACAAATTATCCGGCAGCAGAAGGTAATCTCGACCTTCGCGAAGCCATTGTTTCTTTTATGAAAGAATGGGAGAAACTTGATTATTCGTTGACTGAAATTCTTGTGGCATCGGGTGGTCGTCCGCTAATTTATGCTACCTACCGCGCTATTTGTGATAAAGGGGACAAAGTAATCTACCCAGTGCCTTCATGGAACAATAACCATTACACTCATTTCGTGGATGGCGAACATGTGGTAATAGAAGCAACTGCAGAAAACAATTTTATGCCGACAGTGGAGGATATTCGCCCGCATATAAAAGAAGCAACACTCATTTCTTTATGCTCACCACAAAATCCAACCGGCACAACATTTTCAACGAAAGAATTAGAGGGCATTTGTGACCTGGTACTAGAAGAAAATGCAAGAAGATCTGACAAAGAAAAGAAAGTGTTTATCATGTATGACCAGATGTACTGGCATTTGACCTATGGTGATATCAAACATTACAACCCGGTTTCACTTCGCCCTGAAATGCGGAATTACACAATATTTATTGATGCGATCAGTAAGGTATTTGCAGCAACGGGATTAAGGGTCGGATGGAGCATGGGACCTTCGTCTATTATCAATAAAATGAAATCTATACTAGGTCATGTAGGAGCATGGGCGCCAATGGCAGAACAAAAAGCTGTTGCCAGGTTTTTGGGTAAGAAGAAAGAAATTGAAACATTTTTACTGCATTTTAAGAAAGGCCTTGAAGAAAGATTACGTGCTATTCATGCCGGATTTATAGAATTAAAAAATGAAGGGTTGCCTGTTGATTGCATCACACCCGAAGCTGCAATTTATTTAACTATTAAAGTGGATGCAGTTGGAAAAAAAACGGCTGAGGGAAAACTATTGGAAACCCAGGCCGATGTAACAGCTTATATGCTGAACCAGGCCGGTTTGGCAGTTGTCCCATTCTATGCGTTTGGCAGCAGCCTGAGCAATCCATGGTACCGGCTTAGTGTTGGCACTTGTAAAAAAGAGGAGATCAACGAAATGATCAATAAACTTGGAGACGCGTTAAGAAAATTAAAGGAAGAGTTACCCAAAAATATCGAGCCCGTTTCCGCCGCTCATACATAAAATTTTTTGCCGGTAAAAAATTGTCTTAACTTCTCTATACTAAAATTTTATTGCCATGAGAAGTGTTGCCTTAGCGGGTATCCTGTTCATTGCGTCTGCGGTGAATGCCCAAAAACTATCCTTGACTCCACAAGTGGGTTTTGAAAATTCAAAAACATCTGTTAACTACAACGATCTTGGTTCATTTGCTCCGCTTGGAGGAGAGTTGAATCCGCAGGTAAGTCTGCGACTTGATTACAAATTCAAGCACGGCTTTGGACCTTATTTTGGTGCGAGCACCAGTCGTTCCGTTGTTTTATATAGTTTCAATGATCTTGAAAATGGAATGAACCTGTATAATGCAACACAAGCAAACATGCAGGTGCGTACGGAAGCGGGTTTTCAATTCACGACAAAGCCAATTCTTTTTAATAAAACAAACCCATCTTCCAATACATCAACATCAAAAACAAAATCTTCGAATAAGAGTTCATACGGCAGCTACTCTTATCGCAGCAGTTGTTCAAAAAGCTACTATTCCCAATCAAGTCGTTGTCAAAGTAAAAACAGCGCTGCAAAAAAAGTAGAAAATAAAAACAAAGGTGGTTGGGTTCGTCTGCAACCTTCAGTTGGTGTTGGCTTTATTCCTTCTCCAAAAACTGATGTAGTTACAAAAGTGGAAGGTGGCCAAACCACTTATGAATACCGTGCAGGTGCCTGGAACACGGCTTTTACCACAGGATTGGGCTTTGAATTTGGCAGAGACAAGAAACGGCTGGTTAACGTAAGTGTTAACTATTTTACCGGCATTGGTAGCATGGAGAAAGAAACCATCACTGCTGTTTCAGGAACAAAAACAAGTGTCGCTACCCTTGAATCAAAGGCATCTGGTTGGAATATGAGGATCGGAATCCCGTTTACACTTGCAGAAAAGGGCGCTGCAAAAAAAAATAATCAAACCAAAACTAAGAAAACAAGTTGCAGCGAAAGAATAAAAACAGAATATAAATATCGTTGCCAATAAAGGATGAATGAAATAACAGATAGCCCACGGTTTAAACCGTGGGCTATTGTTTTAAACGGTGAGTTATGTTTTTAATAATGTGCAATCGGATCAGGAGTGCTATCGGCATCGTTTTTAAATAGCCCACGGATTAAACCGTGGGCTATTGTTTACACCGTGGGCTATTGTTTTAAACGGTGAGTTATGTCTTTAATAATGTGCAATCGGATCAGGTGTACCATCTGCGTCATTCTTAGCTACACCAGAACTTGTAATGTTTCTTCCTTTCAACAATAGATAGCCCACGGTTTAAACCGTGGGCTATTGTTTACACCGTGGGCTATTGTTTTAAAGGGTGAGTTATGTTTTTAATGATGTGCAATCGGATCAGGAGTACCCTCCGCGCCATTCTTAGCTACACCACAACTTGTAATGTTTCTTCCTTTCAACAATAGGTACATTACAAGATAGCCCACG
>JAICGN010000217.1 GCA_025923075.1 Chitinophagaceae bacterium | reverse complement strand
GTGGATGGGGAAACAATTTGTCCGTCATGCTTGTGCATAACGTTTGGCTATAAAACGTATGCGTTTAAATACGTATATCTTGTCCTATGTTGCTGACGAAATTTAAATGTACAAACTTTAAAAACCTACAACACAGCATATGTTATAGCCATTGTTAGCGGCTGGGCAGTGGTTGTCAGTTTATCCGTTGAATAAATTTAATCCAGTTTCCGTAGTTTATTGTTTGAGTTGTTTCGTCATTGTCAAAAAAGGAAGTAAGTTCTTTGTCTAACCAGTCTTCAACTTGCTCATATGTTGTTTCATTTTTTTCAACTGCTGAAATGATGTTACTCTGGGTCGTAAAATATAAAGCCAATTGTCCTTTATTGAAAACAAGAGTATTCTTAAATCTTTCTTCTGTCACAAAAGTGAAATTCTTTGAGATTAAATTTTCATTTGTCCAAGAGTAAGTATCGTAACGAGGAGGCGAAGGATATTTTTTCAAATAAACGTTACGAAACCAATCTGTGAAATTTTCATGCCCAACCATTTCAGAAATAAAATAATTCTCATAAAGCACTAACCAGGATTTACTTTTTAAAAGTCGGTTGGCCTCTAAAAGGAACTTGTCTATGTCAAACCAATGAACGGCTGAACTAACTGTAATCAGGTCAAAATAATTGTCAGCAAAAGGCTGTTGCTCTGCCGATGCAATTGAGTAATTTATAGTGTCGGATTGGAGCGCAAAGTTCAACATTTCCTGTGACGTATCCGTCCCGTAAACATTCACTGCAATTTCTAAAAGTGCTTTAGTTGAAAGTCCTGTCCCGCAAGCAATGTCTAAGGCTTTATCGAGTTTATTGTCAATCTGTATATAGTCTTTGATGTGTCTGATTGTATTACTGTGAAAATCAGGTCGCCCTCTTGCATAACGTTCAGCCGCTGTCTTTGCATTGAAGTAGTTCACGTTTATCTGCTTGTGTGGTCATTTTGCCTTGCCGCTAACTTCTATGTATAAGAGGTGGCCATGAGCAAAAATAAAAAAAAGTCCACCTTATCAGGGCCATTTCTTATACATTTTGTTGTGCGCTGGCCTTCTATTCAGTCATGGGAAATACTGCAAGGCCTATCACACAGGCAAAAAGCGGAAAATTGTCCCACGGGAATTACCGCCTTACTTTTTAAAAACAATCTGTCCGCACGGAATTAACGCAGAACCAAGTAGGTTAATTCTATAAAAAAGGTCTTGTTCTTTTAAGACGAGTCCAGCTCGTGCGACACCCTCTTTACTCCCCTGAAAGAGCACTCCGATATAGAAAAGACACGCCTCTCTAGGATTAATAGTTCTTTGCAACATGGTCAGTTTATTAATGCCAGTATCTAAAAAAGATTTTAACCCTGTTACACCATAGGCATACAATGTTTCTTTGTCAAGTGTCATTGTGTCCGGAGGCAGAAACACTGTTAAGTAGGAGTCGGGCGAAGGCAGCATTGCGAATGAATCAGCAGGAAAATTAATTGTTAGTTCTAACGGAGTAGAAGTTTCATTAATTACACGAGTCCAAAATATTCTACCTCCAAAGTTTTTTCCGGTAGGATCAGTGTATCCTATACCTTTTGGTACGCTGTTTTGTATTATTACGACTATTCCGGTAGAATCAGCGTACTTAGACTCAGTATCAATATACGTGCTAGGATAATAGGTCAGTGTTTTTTGTCTTGTCGGAAAAGCCTGTCCTATTGCTGTTAAGCAAATCGTCAATAGTGTGAAAGTAATCAATAGTCTCATGCGTCTGTCACTCATTTGTCCTGAAGGCTTGCGCATAACTTTTGGCTAATTTGTATTGGCGAGGGCTTGAAAATGTAGTGCAGCGGAATGTCAAGCCCGACTATTCGTCACTATCAACCGTGACCAAACGTAATTTGATAACTAAAACTACAAATTTACTCCGAACCCCGCCATTGCAAATACCCCTTGTTGTACGCTGGCCTTTTACTCAACTCTTATTAGTAGTTTTCTCGATGAATTCTGACTCGCCTGCCATTTTAATTTTTAAAAACAATCTGTCCGCAAGGAATTAGTGCAGAATCAAACTCAGGGCCAATTCTATAAAAAAGGTCTTGTCCTTTTAAGGCGAATCCTCCTCGCGGGTTGACCCCGTCGCCGTTATAATGACGTAGCACCACTATATGGAAAAGATACGCTTCATTAGGGTTAATAGTTCTTTGCAACTTGGGCAGTGTGTGAAGAACAGCTTCATAGCAGGATTTTAAACTTGCATCATAGTCAGGCGATATTTCTTTGGCATGTTTCATGGTATCCGGAAGCAGAAATACTTTCATGTAGGAGTCGGGTAAACGAAGAGGGAATGAGTCAGCGGGGAAAGTAATTGTTAGTTCTAACGGAGTAGCGGCTTCATTAATTACACGATTGCAGAATACTCTGTATCCAAACTTAATTCCCCTAGAATCAGTGAAGTTCAGTCCTCCTCGTGGTCCACTGTTTTGTATAATGACGACTTCCCCATTAGAATAGGTATACTTAATTTCAGTATGAATACTCCAAGAAAAAGAGTTTTGCGTGTTTTGGTCATTGCCCATTTTCTTATTGGGCGCAAAGTTCGCAATCAAGGTATCAACACGAAACGAACTCTCGTTTTTTGTCGGAAAAGTCTGTCCTATTGCAGTTATACAAATCGACAATAGTGTGAAAGTAGTGAATAGTCTCATAATTCTGTCACCAATCTCTCCTGAAGGCTTGTGCACAACGTTTATGTATGTGACGTTGCTGGCCTTTGAAAGATGAACTGTCCCACACAACCAAACGTTATTTAAAAACTAAACTACAAATTTAAACTGCGCCCAGCAATGGCACATACATTTTGTTGTAGGGTGCCCATTCATGCAATAGATTTTTTTCTCTGTGGCATTTTTATCATCCCTTTTCTCCAGCCTATGTATGCGATGCCAACAAACAGTCCATAGAATCCGCCTATGTACCCTTCGTTGTGCATTGAGCCCACTGCTATGAAACTTGGGAAATCAACAAGATTGTCGGGGATGAACCAACGTCCAAAATTTTCTCTCGGCTGGTCGGCCAGATAAGTATAGCCTCGATAAAGTCCATAAAGCCCATTAAAGAATGCTATTAGAATTGTTGCTAAGATCGCTTTCATGGCGATATCTACCATTGTCCATCTATCCGAATGAAGGCTAAAAAGTCCTAAGATGAGTGCAATGGGAATCCCCATCCACCATGTCGCCATGAAACCTACAAATGAAACCCAAAGTCGGGGGGAGGGAAAAATTGCTTCATCTCCTTCGTCTGCGAGTCCTAGTTGATAAAACTTAAACTTAGTGTAGTATTCAGATGAAATCGTATAAGTTAACTGGTCATGAATAATTCCATATAATCCAGCGATCAGACAACCAATCAAGATAATTATTAATAAAGTCACAAATTTTTTCATTCTAATTCATCTAACTATTTTGGTCGGAATGGTTTGCATACAACGTTTGTGCACAAGCAGTGGCTGGGATTCGAAGCGCGTCACTGTCACACGAAAACCAAACGTAATCCGAAAAACTAAACTATATATTTACACTGAATCCCGCCATTGATTATGCACTTTGTTGTATGATGTTTTTCACCGTATTAGTCACATTTTGATTACTAATTTAAGCTGTCCATTCATGGGAGATTAATGAATACCCGGTACTCCTTTATAAATTAGTAAACGTAATACATCAGAGTCTCTCAAGTGCCAACTTCCCCACGAAATAGGTGTATCACCATTTGCATCTTTCATAGAAGGTTCAGCGCCAGCGTCCAGTAAGATTTTAATGATGGTTGCATTAGCATATGCTGCGGCCCTATGCAGTGGAGATTCGCCTTTGAGGTAGGCATCACGCATAAAGCAGAGAGTCGGTTTACCTGCTAATGTTTTTTTGTTAACATCTGTGCCTGCCGCTATTAAAACTTTTACAATTTCAACCCTATCATCCATTTCGCTCGTCTTGCTAAGCGTATAATGCAAAGCATTTTCTCCCGTATCTGTGAAACTGAAATTCGCGTTTTCGCCTTTATCCAATAACCATTTTACTGAATCTACTTTTCCATTATAGGCAGCATTACAAAGCAAATTAGCATCATCAAATGAGATCTTTGCTCCTAAACCGTAAAATAAATCCAGTGCTTTTAGGTTGCCTTCCCATGCAGCTGCAAATATTGCACGATTGCCCCAAGCGTTCGTGTAATTTATATTTGCTCCTTGCATAACCAACTCCTCAACAGTCGCTAAATCACCGTTTAAAGCTGCTGCTAACATTTTATCATCCAGATTATTCACTTTATGTTCTATTAGTCGGTAATATTTTTTTTGCTATATTTTGTCAAGATTTTGCTGTTCAGAGTTCATTTCTTAAAATATCATACAACGTCTGGCTATTTGTAGTGGCGGGGAAGAGACCATGCGCGTCACTGTCAACCGTGACCAAACGTAATTTGAAAACTGAACTTCAAATCTACTCTGAACCCCCGCCATTGCAAATAGCTTTGTTGTGGGTTGAAGCCTTCACTTCCTTACGGTCGAATGCAAAAAGGCCATTTTCCACTTGCCGTCAACCTTCTTAAATGTTGCACTTTCAAGCCAGTCAATCTTAATT
>JAICGN010000216.1 GCA_025923075.1 Chitinophagaceae bacterium | reverse complement strand
CTGGAAACTTTTGCGACTCGTTTAAATCAAATTCTGTGTTCATCTGTGTAATCTGTGAAGGAAAAACACACTTCGGTTCTTCGTCCATTTTTTTGCATTATTAAATGCTCCGGTGGAGCAGTTGTGAAATTTGGCTCCGTAGGAGCCACCGATAAAGAATTATTTATTTCGTCAATTCACTCTGCATTTTTCTTACCCGGTCTTCTAATTTTTCTGAAGAAAGATCCTCCCGCATGCTATCCACTTTAATTGGGAAGCAAAAAGGTGTGTATCGTTCAGGAAATTTGATAATAATTTTTGATTGCTGGATCCGGTTCAACATATCACGCAATCTTGTCTCTTCCATTTGCTGCGAAAAAACTTCATTATAGGATTGTCGCAACAATAAATTGCGCGGCTCGTATTCTGCAAACACATTAAATAAAAGCGAAGCAGATGCTTGCAGGTGACGGGCTTTTTTTCTTTCACCCGGCATGCCCTGGAAGATCAGGCCGCCGATCGTGGCGATATCACGGAATTTTCTTTTTGCCATTTCTGTGCTGTTAACGCTTCGTTGAATGTCTTCAAATAAATTTTCAGGCGAAAACAGTTCATAGGCATTTGAATCATCAAGCGGAATCGGTTGATCGCTGAGTAACTCAAAACCATAATCATTCATAGCGAAAGAGAAAGTTATAGGAGTGATGCGGCTGATACGATAAGCAAGAATTGCCGCCATTGCTTCATGCACCAATCTTCCTTCAAATGGATAAACAAATAAATGAAAACCTTCATCCGTTTCAATTTGTTCGATCAATAGTTCATTGGCTTTTGGTAAATGTGATAGTTGTTGTTGCAATTCAAAGAGAGGCTTTAGGATGCTGAGTTCGGAGTTCGGAGTTCGGAGTTCAGAGTTCAGAGTTCGGAGTTCGGAATCAGATAAATTGAGTCCTGAGTCCTGACTGCCGATTGCCGACTGCCCACTGCCGACTGCCGCCTTATTCAATGTTTCCCTCAGCTTCTTTCCCAAATTTGCACTCAATGGCATACGACCGCCCTGCCAGCTTGGAACGATTGATTTTTTAGCAGTTGATTTACGAACATATGCGGTCATATCTTTTGAAGAAACATATTCCAACCTTCTTCCTGCCAGTGAAAAGACCTCTCCCGGTGTCAATCGACTGATAAACCATTCTTCAATCACTCCGATAAAACCTCCATGTAATAATTGAACTTTCATCATCGGTTCACTAACAATTGTCCCGATATGTAAACGGTGTCGCATTGCAATCCTTCTTGAAATAACCTGGTACACAGCATCAATGATCTCTACCTTTTTATATTCATCATATTGCTGAAGTGCATTGCCGCCAGAAGTAAGATGATGAAGAATTTGCTGCCATTCATCCTCCGTGATCGCACTGTAACAGTAAGTTGATTTTATCTCTTTAAAAATTCTATCGGCAATAAATCCATCCGATATCGCCAGGGTGCAAAGCCATTGGAGCAACACATCATAGCATAATAACATTGGCACACGGCTTTCGATCAATTCTTCTTTGATAGCCGATTTTAATGCGGCGGCTTCAATCAATTCAAGAGAATGCGTTGGCAAAAAATAGATCTTACTTACCGCATCAGGCTGGTGACCACTACGACCGGCTCTTTGTAAAAAGCGGGCGACACCTTTTGGCGAACCCACTTGTATCACTGTTTCGACAGGACGGAAGTCAACACCAAGATCAAGTGAAGCAGTGCAAACAACTGCTTTTAATTTGCCTGTGTGTAAATTTTCTTCGACCCAATCACGCAATTCTCTTTCAACGCTGCCATGATGCAACGCAATGGCGCCGGCGAGATCAGGTGAGGCGTTTAATAATTGCTGGTACCAGATCTCACTCATGCCCCGGGTATTGATAAAGATGAGCGTGGTTTTACTTTCATGAATGATAGGAAGAATTTTATGAACGAGTTTAATACCCAGGTGTCCTGCCCAGGGATATTTTTCTATTTCATCAGGAAAAATAGATTCAACTTCAATTTTCTTTTTCATCTCAGCTTTCACCATCACCCCCGCTTTCTTTAATGGCGATAGAAGAACATCACTTGCTTCCTGAAGATTTCCTATCGTTGCACTAATGCCCCAGATACTGAGTCCTGAGTTCAGAGTTCGGAGTTCGGAGTCCTTAGTTAGGACTTCGGAGTTAGACAAATTGACTGCCGACTGCTGACTGTCGACTGCTGACTGCCGACTGCTGACTGCCGACTCCCGACTCCCGACTATTCGTGCAACTGCCAACTCTACCTGCACTCCTCTTTTACTTCCCAACAACTCATGCCATTCATCAACAGCAATAATTTTTAAAGAAGAAAAGAAATCAGCATAACCATTTTGTGCCATTAGTAAATGAAGGCTTTCAGGAGTAATGATGAGGATCTCCGGCATTTGATTTTTTTGTCTGGCCCTTTCAGCAGTTGATGTATCCCCATTTCTTATTCCCACTTTCCATTTAAGATTTAATTGACTTATCGCTTCTTCTATCGCACGACCAATATCAGTTGCCAGTGCCCGGAGGGGAGTGATCCACAACAGTTGAAGACCGATATGCTTTATTTTAGTGTAGTCACCAGGATGTTGATTGATAAAATCAATAATGGCTCCCAGGAAGACAGAATAAGTTTTGCCACAACCGGTTGGCGCATTTACCAAACCGCTTTCCCCATTTATAATGTGTTGCCAGGTTTGCTCCTGGAAACGAAAGGGCTGACGATCTTCTGAGGACAGCCACTCAACTATCACTTTATATCCATTTGTCCGGTGCAGGTTCATCCAGGACGTCAAATTAAAAAAATATTGTCTAGCTATTGCAAACGCGAAAAATTTGCCTAGAAATTGTTTAGTGTTGGCCCTTCCAGGTCAAAACATTTCCTTTAGCAGAAGAAACTGCGTAAATTAGAGAGCGACCAATTTTACCCGGCTCTTATAAAACAAATGAAGGCTCTGATGACCACCTAATCACGATCTTGTTTTTCACGGGACGGACCTCCGGCAAGGGCTGGGTTGGTGCGGGGAGTTCAATTTCCTTTTGCAGTTAAATTCTCTTGCCTGTGAATTTCCTTTTCAACTATAAATTTCTAATGATCGGGAATATTCTGTAAATAGATTTTAAAGTTTGAAAGCGTTATATATCTTATTACCCTTGTTGCTGTTTGGTTCTGTGATTTTTGCTCAACCGGCCAATGATAATTGCGGCAGCGCTCAAAGCATCAGTCTTCCAACTCCCGCTCCGTGTCCGAGCGGTAATGGAGGAATAGTTTCTGTATCAGGTACAACAAATAATGCAACACCTGGCAACCCATATGTAGCCTTAAATGGTTGCTCTTCGGGCGGCAATCAACAAGCCCCTGCCCACGATGTCTGGTATTCTTTTGTTGCAACCGGCACTTTACTTCAGCTTAATTTGAACTCAACATTTTCTACCCCTAATATTGCTCTTTGGACTGGTACCTGCGGGAATTTAACCGGCATTGATTGCGCAAGAGGAAATAATGCAGGGAATTTGAACTATAGTTATCCTGCGTTAACTCCGGGACGAACTTATTTTATCCAGATAAGTGGTAATACTTCAACCGCAGAAGGAAATTTTAGCTTTGCGATTAGCAATGATATTGATTGTAACAATTGCCTTACTTCGGCATCATTTACAACAACTCCGGCTCCAGTGAATGGCACTTATGTCGCAGGTCAAACTGTTCAAATTTGTTTTACTGTTAATGACTTTAATCAAACTAGTCAGAACTGGCTTCATGGAATTGAATACGCATTTGGACCTGGGTGGGATATTTCATCGTTGGTCGCTACACCGCCTGCAGAATGTCCTTATGATCTACCCGGCCCGGGAAACCCGGGTGCCGGTTCATGGAAATGGTATACTACAGTGACAAGCTCGGTGACAGGAAATACTTTTGGACCCGGATTCTTTTTTGACAATTCAAATGTAGCCGGTACAGATCCCGGAGAAAATTTTGGAGACCAAACTAATGGAAACTGTACCTGGACTTTCTGTATTACACTAACAGTGTCGACTACTTGCGTAAATGGTCAAAGTCTAAATATCACGGTGAATACCCTAGGGGACGGTGAATCCGGATCCTGGACCAGCCCTGCTTGTCTCGGTGATCCGAATTTTACTTTTAATGCAACAATGACTTGTTGCGCCAGCCCTTCCGCTACAATAACACAACCGAGCTGCGTAACACCAACAGGAACGATCTCTATCACTACACCGGCGCCCGCACCAGGGATTACTTATTCAATTGATGGAGTAAACTATACCAATACGACCGGGATCTTTACAGGGCTTGCTCCCAATACTTATAATGTAACAGTAAAATATCCTTCAGGATGTATCTCTGCTCCGACAATCTATACGATCAACACTGTTTCTTCAGCGCCGCCCGCGCCAGTTGCCACAGTTACTCAACCTACTTGTACAACACCAACAGGGACGATTACGATCACTTCACCGGCACCTGCAGCAGGAATTACCTATTCAATTGACGGAATCAATTATACCAATACTACCGGCATCTTTACAGGGCTTGCTCCCAATACTTATAATGTAACAGTGAAGAATGCTTCAGGATGTATTTCAACAGCGACAAGTTATACAAT
>JAICGN010000215.1 GCA_025923075.1 Chitinophagaceae bacterium | reverse complement strand
GCAATGTGGCCGGACATTACGCACCAAATGGTGACATCCTTCAAGAAAAACCGAGACAGTCTGGGCGTCCATTATTATGCAGTCCATCGTTCGTTAATGAACAATCAACTAGGTGATCGGCCGGTGGATTTATGACTTTAACACAAGTCAAAGTTTGGTATAGGTGTTGATAAAAAGCATGCTGTGCAAAACAGTAACACTATGGTGAAAAAGCTTACAACCCTTACAGCTGTTTGTTTGATACTGCTGATTCGTTGCTCGAATTCTGACAAGCAGAAAGAATCTGAATATGGTGCTTCCATCGGGAACACAAAGCTCGCAAGTGTCGACCCGAAAAAAGTAGATGACTATTTAGTTGCAAGAATAAAAAACTTTAGCATACCAGGTATTTCGATAGCCGTTTTACACCGGGGAAATGTGGTGTACAAAAATAGCCATGGTCTTGCAAATTTGGAACATAAAGTCCCTGTTACACCCGAAAGTCCTTTTAAAATAGCATCACTCACAAAACCAATCACGGCAATTGCTACTATTCAACTGATGGAGAAAAAGGTAATTTCCCTTGACAAACCCGTGAGCCAGTACCTGGATAACCTGCCAAAAGAATGGAATCTGATTACAGTCAGACAACTTCTAGGTCATACTTCCGGCCTGGCCGATTATTTTCAGTCTCCTGACTGGTCGTGGCGAAATTCGTGGCGGTTGGATTTAAGCCATGAAGAGTTTATCAAGATGAATGAAAAGTCTCCAATGCTATTTAAGCCTGGTGAGAAAATGCAATACTGCAATACAAATTATTATCTATTAGGCATGTTGATCGAGAAAGTGACTGGTAAGAGTTATGCTGAATATTTAGCCGATAATATTTTCAAACCCTTGGCAATGGCGAATTCGCGACTTGACAATGCCAAAGCAATTATAGCGAATAGGGTTAGTGGATACACGCTTGAAAACGGGGAATTAAAAAACGCAGAATTTACAAGCGATACCTGGGCTTACTCTGAGGGTGGAGTTATCACTACCATTGAAGACCTGGCTAAGCTAGAGAGTTCATGGTACACAGAAAAGCTGATAAAAAAGGAAAATCTTGAACTCATGTGGACGCCAACCAAACTGAAAAATGGGAGCAATGGAATAATTGGTGATAATGGCGCGGGAAAGCCGAATTATTATGGACTAGGCTGGTTTATCAGTGAGTACAAAGGTCAAAGGTTAATTTTAGCTGGAGGCAATAAACCGGGTTATACTTGTACTTTTTTTCGATTTATAGATATAGACCTTTCAGTAATAATTTTGTCAAATCTATCTTCAAGTCCCCTGTATGGTATAGCGGGCGAAATAGCGGAAATGTATTTTGAGTAAGTAATTTAAGAACATTTAGAATGAAGTATGGAAAGGCCCACAGCCACCAACAAAGTGCATAATCAATGGCGGGGCTCAGTGTAAATTCGTATTTAGTTTTTCAAATAACGTTCAGTGCGTTCAGACGGTTTGTAGCGGGTCGGTCTTAGCATTCCGCTGCGCTTCATTGCTAAGCCCTCCTAAACCCGCCACTGCTTATGCACCGGGCGTTGGCGGCAAGCCACTTTGGACAGTGATTGACTTATGACTGAAACTCCTGACACAAGTAACACGAATGACACACGTTCGATCCGACTGAACTTCTGGAAATTAATTCCATTGAGTTTAGTGATGTGTGCTTTGATAAATCTAATTGCTTTTGGACTTAGGAGTGTGATGTTTAGCAAAGGCGAAATCGGAGAACTTATGTTGACACTGACGATTTCAATTGTTGCTCCAATTCTGATTGGGACAAGATTGATAAGTAAACAAAAGAGAAATCTCGGATGGTCACTTATAATTGGTGCAAGTTTGACATTGCTTTTTTGGTTTGGAGCATTTTATTCACTTTCGACACATGGATCGTGACAGCATTTGAACTCCGATCGTGGCCAGCCGCTAACAACGGCTATAAAACATATGCTGTATTGTAGGTTCTTAAAGTGCGTGCTATTAAATTTCGTTTGCAACGTGGGACAAAGATGTAGGTATTTACACGCATACGTTTTTTAGACTAGCGTTGGCAGTAATAGGGCCCGGACAATTTGGTCATCTAACGGGCGACACTCTGCTAACAAGGATTCCCCACAGAGACAAGTGAACAGCTTCGGGACAACTTGGACTTTGAAAAATCAAAACCTACGACTGTAGATAAACACATTGGCCGACCCTTCGCATTTTTAAGAAGAGTCGACCTACGAATTGCCCAAGCATTTGGCAGATGCCATAGCAGCAACCAAATTCTCCAAATTCAGTTAAGCTCCAAGTTTTTAGAACATTAAATTAATGTGGTCTAGAAAAATAAATGAGAATGGATGAGTTCAAGCATTTTAGTATTTTGTAAAAAGTTTGCCGTATGACCAAGCATGGATTATAAATACATCGATCCCAAGCATCAACATGTTTCACTTCTTTATATGTATGCAATCGCTCCTATGAAAATAAAATCTTTTTACTTGTATATTCAGTACATCGTTCTACAGTTTATTGCAATCCAAACCTCTTATGGGCAAAACCAGGTTATCCAAAACGACTCCCTGTACTCACATATCTTAAAAGAACAAAGGAGGTTTCATATAGTATTTCCTAAAGATTACAATCCTACATCAGACGTTTCCTATGAAGTCATCTATTGTTTGGATGATATCTCTGATTTTCTGACAATGGAATGGGGATTCCTGCAAGGCGAAGGTTTTATACCTAAGAATATGATAATGGTTGGTATTACAAATCCCAAGCAAAACGGGGTAGATATGCGTGACCGAGATTTTACGCCAACAAAGACATGGGAAATATCAGGCGGTGCTGACAAGTTTCTGTCCTTTTTTAGGGCAGAATTGATCCCTTATATCAGCAGTAAGTATAAAGCGACAAGTAATGGTAATGTACTTTATGGAGGCTCTTTAGGCGGCTTATTTGTAATGTATACATTATTGAAAGATCCGACACTTTTTACATCGTATATCGCCATTGATCCAAGTTTGTGGTGGGATAATTTCTTATTGAACCGGATTGCCTCTACTCAGCTTGACAACAACAAGTTTCAATTCAAAAACACGCTTTATATTGCCGGAAGAAAAGGTAATGCGCTTAAGGAAATGGGTGTAGCTGGGATGGATTCTGTATTACGCAAGAAGGCACCAAGTGGCCTCGATTGGAAATGTGTAGCTTATGACAACGAAACACATTATTCCACAAATTTTAAAGGATTTTGGGATGGGTTGAAGTTTTCTTATGGAGGATTTTATGCGTCAACAGGAGGTTATTCTACTTCACAAAAAATTGTGATAAAACCAAAAAGGGGTATTGCACTTAAAGGGGTTCCTTTCCACTTCATCTGCTATAATTTAATGGCTGACACTTATCTGCATTACACTACCGATGGCAGTGAACCTTCTCTCTCGTCTCCAACGTTAGCGCAAGACGAATCACCAATTAGCATAACCAAAGATTCGAAGGTAATTGTAAAGTCTATTGGTGTAAGGGAGAAATACAATAGAAAGGATAGCGCCTATTTTGTTATTGGCAATACCATACCATCTATCACAGAGCCAAAGAATGTAAAGCAAGGTGGATTACTTTATGCCTATTGGGATTCTCGGACAGACATTAACAAAAGTAAACCCATAAAAAAGGGATTTGCCAATAAAGAATTCGATGTAAACAAATTTGGAAGGGAAAAAGACTTTGCCTGTATATTGACAGGATATCTCAAAATAAGCAAGGCAGGCTATTACATCATCGAAATGGGTGGAGGAAATCACTTATCAAAGGTTTATCTAAGTAACATACAAGTTTTGGGCAACCATTTCGTCCCAGACGAAGGCGAGATGTATCTGGTCCCGTTGGAAGAAGGGTTTTATCCGTTTCGAATAGAGTACCTTCATAAAAAAGGCGATGCCGAGCTATCACCCATTTTCTTAAAACCAGAAGGAGTCGAAGATTTTTCAATACCTTCTGACATGCTATACAGTAATTATAACAAATAAAGAAAACAGCGTGCTGGAAAATGGTATGTATCGTTGTGTGGTGATTAGTAATTTGTAGTTTTCTTACAAAACGGGTTCTGTTTCACACAGTGCCTTTGCTTCACATGCCCAGCACAAAATAAGTGTACTAGTTTAGTCGCAAGACCGACAACGAAGTAAATAATAAATGCCCATCGCACGACTGTACTAAAAAGATTGATGTCAATTGACGGTGGACAAAAGACAAGGCTACGAATGAGGTGCAGAGAAGGCCCTACTACTGCCAACAAAAAGTTTATGCAATGGCGGGGTTCGGTGTCCTCATAGCTTTCGTTTTTTTTATTTACATTGTGTCGTGGGACAGGCCGCAACTGGTCGGCCTTAACATTTCGCTTCGCTCCATTGTTAAGGCCTCCTATGCCCGCCACTGCATAAACTCAAACGTTGTGGGTAGTAGCCAGTCGCGACTTCGATACACCAACCCAAAAGTATATGAAAAAACTATCCATTCTTCTCCTGACCCAAGTCATCTTACTTAGTGCCTGTCAACAAAAAAAGGTTGATGATCCAGAACAATTGAATGGCGTGGTGGTGGGCTTTTTTGATGGAATCAAGACAAAGGACTTTCAAAAGATGAAAGACTTGACCACTGCTGACTTTGTAATATTCGAGGATGGCAAACTCTTCAATAATGATAG
>JAICGN010000214.1 GCA_025923075.1 Chitinophagaceae bacterium | reverse complement strand
TTGTATTAATTTTTGCTCACCATCAAATACTCTGGCAGGTCCAACAAATTTTTCTCCCTCTTTACCAGAAATTTTTGCCACACTTCCTTTCTCGGCAAGATTGCCATACAGAATTTGCAGGTGGCCCGTTTTCTTCAATGGTTGTTCTAATGGATAAATAATGTCCTGAGCCTTAAAATCCAGATCCGGAACACCTGCCAGATTTTCTGCAACCGTTTTACCGGTAACTGTCAAACAATCGGCATGCAGCAATCCTTTCGACAATAAATATTTCATTACTGAGGGAAGTCCACCATGCTGGTGTAAATCCTGCATAAGATATTTTCCAGAGGGTTTGAAATCGGCCAGTACAGGAACCTTATCACTGATGGTTTGAAAATCATCAATGGATAAAGCAACCCCAACTGATTTTGCCATTGCGATCAGGTGCAATACTGCATTAGTACTGCCACCTAAGATCATAATAACGGTAATTGCGTTCTCAAATGCTTTACGCGTCATAATATCTGATGGACAAATATTTTTTTCAAGTAATAATCTCAACGCTCTACCCGCATTCAAACATTCATTTTTCTTTTCTTCACTCAGTGCCGGGTTGGAAGACGAGAAAGGCAAACTCATTCCCATCGCTTCAATTGCTGATGCCATCGTGTTCGCAGTGTACATTCCGCCGCATGCGCCAGCACCGGGACATGAATGCTGAACAATAGATTTAAAATCTTCTTCATTTAAAGTGCCTGCAATCTTTTTTCCAAGCGCCTCAAACGCCGATATAATATTTAAGTCTTCTCCTTTATATCGTCCGGCGGCAATCGTACCGCCATACACCATAATCGACGGACGATTCAAACGTCCCATGGCAATGATCGAACCCGGCATATTTTTGTCACAACCCGGAATTGCGATCAATCCATCATAATAAAAACCACCCATCACCGATTCGATCGAGTCAGCGATCAGGTCACGGCTCACCAAACTATATCGCATTCCATCAGTACCATTGCTGATTCCATCACTGATGCCAATCGTATTAAAAATCAATCCCACCATCTCATTATCCCATACGCCTTGCTTCACCACTTTTGCCAGGTCATTAAGATGCATGTTGCAAGTGTTGCCATCATAACCCATGCTGCAAATACCCACTTGTGCTTTTTTCAAGTCATCTTCCGTTAGTCCAATGCCGTACAACATAGCTTGCGCAGCGGGTTGGGTTTCATCCTGCGTTAATACTTTCGAGTATCGGTTTAGTTCATTCATCGTTTACTTGCGGGGAGCGAAGCGACCAAGCCTGTCTGCCGACAGGCAAGCAAGCTCCTCTACGTTTTTATTCTGGTACCAACTTTTGTTCTACTATCATGGTCTGTTCCGCCTGCGGCGGATTCTTGTCTTTTCAGTAACCCTACTCAGCGAATAGAACCACGGAAGCACAGTAACATTGAGTTACACGGGGACTTCTCTGTGTTTCTTTGTGTCTTCGTGTCGCTGAGTTTCAGAACAATCTTCGACTACAAGTTTTTTGTATGCAATCTGAATTTTTCTTGATACACTCTCATTCCAGTTCAATGGAAATTTATAATTATCCAGACTTTCAAATCCAATTACTTCGGCGCCAGTGCCGCAGAAGAATGCAGCATCAGCTTTTTTCAATTCTTCAACGGCAAATAATTTTTCTTCAACTCTTATATTCATTTCAGCACATAGTTCGAGGATAGTTGCTCTTGTAATGCCCGGTAAAATATTTCCTAATGCTGGTGTAAATAATTCTCCATCCTTTTCATAAAAGAAATTAGCTCCGGGAGCTTCGGCGACATAATCATTGATATCCAGCAACAATGCTTCATCAAATCCCTGAGCTTTTGCCTCCTGACTTGCAAGCAAAGAGTTTACATAGTGTCCGGCAGCTTTTGCATGGATCTTAAATCCCTTAGGATTTGGGCGTTGAAATGAAGATGTCATTACCCGTAATAATTTTTCTCCAAGAAATGGTTGCATCAGCCAGGCTTCTATCACTATAAAGGATTTTTCATTTGTGTCGAATTTCATATTGGCGGGCGCATATACCACAGGTCGTATGTAAGCATCCTGTAAATTATTTCTCTTTAATATCTCATAAGTTGCATCGATCAATTCCTGGCTTGTCCAATGATAAGGCATGTTCAAGGCCTCAGCAGATCTTTTTAATCTGTCATAATGTTCAACTTCCTTAAAGATCTTAGTTTTACCATTTACAGTTTTGTATGAACGAATGCCTTCAAATACTGAGTAGCCATAATGCAAGCTCTGGCTATAGAGATCAATTTTAGCTTCTGTAGCGTTTATAAACTCTCCATTCAGATAAACGATCGTTTCATTGTTATAATAAGATGCCATACAAGTCCCTCCACACCTCCCAAAGGGAGGCTTTAGTTATGATTTATAAATTGTTTCGGTTTATTGGACTCTTCCGGGTCCTTCCGTTTGGAAAGGATTTAGGATGGGCCAAAAAAACAACCCGCCATTTAGAGGCGGGTTGCTGTATAATTAGTTTTTTTTAATTTATTATCATGCACCACCTCCTGCAGAAGTAATAATAATGACAACCACAATAATTATTGGGGAGATGCTGGCGATGACATTATTAATTGTATTCTTCAACATGAAGGATGTATGTTTTGTAAATATACACCCGCCGTTTTAAAAAAAGAACTCTGGCAAGCAATTATTTTGAAATAGAACCCGGATTTTCACGATTCAAAAAAAGATTATTGGGATATTAGTAGTTTCCCGATTTCCTAATAATCCTTAGTAATCAAGTTAATCATGGTTCTATATGATGGTCGACTTTCTTAATTCAATATTCTCTTTCTTAATAGAACCCGGAATCTTTCCAATCACATAGTCACATAACAGTTCACCGATCGTGGACGTGAAATAAAAGTTCACCGGGTCAATATCCTTTGTAACAAAATTGTTTTCCAGCGTCCATTCCACCGCATCCCTGACAACGGCAGCTTCCTGTTTCATACCGAAATGGTCCAGCATCATAGCAGCACTCAAAACAGAGCCGGTTGGATTGGCAATATCTTTTCCTGCAGCCTGCGGGTAAGAACCGTGTATAGGTTCAAACAGCGCAGTTTTATTTCCAAGCGATGCGGAAGGAAGCATACCCAGTGAACCACTTAATACGCTGGCTTCATCACTGATAATATCTCCAAACATATTTTCGGTAAGCACTACATCAAATTGTTTTGGATTCAGGATGATCTGCATCGCAGCATTATCCACGAACATATAATCAACTTTCACATCGGTATACTCATTTGCTACCTGCTGCACAGTTTTTCTCCAGAGACGTGAAGTATCAAGCACATTGGCTTTATCAACCAGTGTCAGTTTTTTTCTTCTTTTCTGCGCATACTGAAATGCGAGGTGAGAAATTCGTTCGATCTCTTCTTTTGTATAAGAACATTCATCACTGGCTGAGCTTCCATCTTCTGCGGTTTGTTTTTTACCAAAATAGATTCCACCTGTTAGCTCACGAAAGATGACAAAGTCAACGCCTTCCATGTTTTTGGGTTTGATCGGGCACAGGTGTTGTAAGGTGGGGTAAGTAGTAACGGGGCGAATATTTGCAAAGAGTTGTAAAGCTTTTCTGATCCCCAATATTCCTTGTTCTGGTCTCACTTTCGCAGTGGGGTCATTATCATATTTTGGATGGCCGACGGCGCCAAATAAAACCGCATCGCAGTCGAGACAGATATCTATCGTTTCGGAAGGCAATGCTGTGCCTGTTTTATCTATTGCATCAGCACCGATCAACGCTTCACGATAATCAAATGTATGACCAAAGCGTTCGGCCACCGCATTGAGCACTTGAATGGATTGCCGGGTCACTTCAGGACCAATCCCATCACCATTTAGTATCGCAATTTTCTTTTTCATCTAGGTTTATTTTTCAAGGGTTTCAAATTCTTCTATTTCGTTCTTAGCACTTAGCAGGTAATCAATATCATCGTAGCCATTCAACAGACAGGTTTTTTTATAACTATTGATGTCAAAAGCCTCCCCCAACCCCTCCAAAGGAGCGTCTTTCGGAGACTCTACTAATTTGATGGTTTGATCCTGAAGATTCACTTCAATTTCAGTTGAAGGATCCTTTTCTACAGCGTTAAATATTTTCTCCAGGAAATTTTCGCTGACTGTAACCGGCAATAAAAAATTATTGAGCGAATTGTTTTTGAAAATGTCGGCAAAGAAACTACTTACCACCACATCGAATCCTGCATCTTTAATGGCCCATGCGGCATGTTCTCTTGAAGAACCGCAACCAAAGTTTTTCCCGGCGATGAGAATTTTTCCCTGATATGTTTTATTATTCAGAGCAAAATCTTCTTTTGGTTGGTTCTCGTCGTCATTGATATATCTCCAGTCACGAAATAAATTTTTACCAAACCCTTCACGATTTGTTGCTTTTAAAAAACGTGCGGGAATGATCTGATCCGTATCCACATTTTCTATATTAAGCGGGACGGCTGTTGACCTAATGGCCCCTGTGCTGCTAAAGGGGGAACTTAGATTTGATTTTCCTTTTTTTACGTCTGTTGACATCTTCAATCAATTGTTTTGTTCAAGTTCTGTCAACGGGTTCACTAACTCCACTTTAGGGAATTGGGGTAATAATTCTCTGACGTCTGTTACAACCCCTGTAACAGCTGCTGCCGCAGCTGTCAGTGGACTCGCCAACATTGTTCTGGCACCAGGGCCCTGTCTTCCTTCAAAATTCCTGTTGCTTGTACTGATGCAATATTTGC
>JAICGN010000213.1 GCA_025923075.1 Chitinophagaceae bacterium | reverse complement strand
GAAAAAGATGAAGAAGGAGAAGATGCAGGATTGGGAGAGGACGGAGCGGCAACAGACGAAGAAGAAGTATAATATCAACAATTATATCAAAGGCAGGACAATGGCTATCGTGAATGAACCTTCCCCTTCACAAGACTGTTATAATCATTTGCGGACCAACTGCTGTTGGTAAGACCGCCGTTGCCATCTCACTTGCCAAACAGTTCGATACGGAAATTATCTCAGCTGACAGCCGTCAGTGTTTTAAAGAGCTGAATATCGGTGTTGCCAGGCCGTCTGAAAAAGAGTTAAAAGAAGTCCGTCATCATTTTATTGCTTCACATTCAATAAGCGAAAACGTCAATGCTGTAATTTTTGAGCAGTATGCTCTGCAAAAAGTGAATGAGCTTTTTCAAAAATATGATCATGTGGTTATGGTTGGGGGAACCGGTCTTTATATTAAAGCTTTTTGTGAAGGCCTTGATGAAATACCTCCCGTTGAAGATTCAATAAGGAAGAATATCACTGAAAATTACGAGCTGCACGGTTTGTTATGGTTGCAGGACGAAGTAAAAAAGAAAGATCCAGAATTCTTTTTTGCAGGCGAAATCAAAAATCCTCAACGAATGATGAGAGCATTGGAAGTGATTGAATCAACTGGCAAATCAATCCTTGATTTCAGGAAAAATGAAAAAATGAAACGAGATTTTAAAATTATTAAGATAGGGCTGGAACTTCCAAAACAGGATCTTCACAGTAATATTAATGCAAGGGTGGATAAAATGATTGCACTTGGTTTGATTGAGGAAGTAAGATCATTGACCTCCTACCGTCATTTGAACGCATTGCAGACAGTCGGCTATTCAGAAATTTTTGAATACATCGATGGAAAACTTTCATTAGATGAGGCGATTGAAGAAATAAAGACGAATACAAGACAATATGCGAAACGTCAATTGACCTGGTTCAGGAAAGATAAAGAAATTACATGGTTTTCACCCAGGGAGATCGATCATATAGATATTTACATCCGGAACAGTAAGTAATCATCATGTGTTTATTTTATTTTGGTTTAGCATCATTAATGCAATAGGAGCAAACTTTTTGAATGTTATCCGATCCATCAAACTCATAAACATCACAAGCATTCACGATTGCCACAGTCTTTCCATCACGAATAAATTCAGCTTTCCCATTTACAGCAATTTTATTTCGATCTTCAATTACATTATATGTTCTGAAGTTTGTGGTTACAGACTTAAAATATTTCGCCGTTTGCTCGCAATGTTCAACAACAGCTTTCTTTCCTTTTAACATTTTTTCGCCGAAAATGTCCCATTCAATCTTTTCTGATAAATAGGGGTATGTGTTTTCAAATTGACCCGCTGAAAACAATTCTGCAATTTGCTTATTTGTCATTTTTTTTGAGATCAGTATTTATTTTCTTGTAAACTTGTCTATCACTTTAATTGCGGGTAAAACATTGCCGTTCTTATCGAAGTTCTTTTTCAAAACAAACACTGTTTTCCATTACAAGGTATTTACCGTAGCTCGGAATGATCTTATATCCATTCTTTTGATATAACCAGATGGCATCGGGTTGTCGCTTACCTGTTTCCAAAATACATTTTTGATATCTTAATTCAGATGCCCAGCTTTCTAATTCAGTTAAGATTTGAGTGGCAATTCCTTTGCCCCTGTTCTCCGGTAACGTGTACATTCGTTTAACCTCCATTATGGTTGGCGAATACTCTCTCAATGCGCCACAAGCAACTGGTTGGTCATTTTCATAAGCAACAAGCACATGGTTTAAGTTATGTGTTTTATTCAACTGTGCATAAAACTCATGTTCGTCGCCATCCAGTTGTGCTAATTCCGCATCAAGATTCTTAACAAGATGGATAAAATCTTTGTTTTCTGAGTTGGTTCTGACAATCGTTATCATTTTGCAGATAATTTAAAATCAATTGCCAATCTTAATCGTTATAAGTGTTTTCAGATCATTAAGGATGGTCTTGTTTTTAACTTCAATTCTAATGCCTCTGCCTTCCGCATAAACCTTCGCCGCCCTGAGCTCTCCTTTGATGTCGTCGGAAATATCGCTCTTTAAAATTATACCCGTCGCTTTTGGACCGAAAACAAAGGCTGCCTTAAAAAAACCGTCACGCGGTAGCAAATAAATCAAAGTTCTTTTCTTGTCGCGTATCCCAAAATTCCAGCCATATTTTTCACCAGAAAATTTCCATTCCTCGGTCGCTCTGGGGTATGATTTCTTTGTAAATTCAGCGAGTGTTATCCAGGCATCAAAGTTTTTGTTTAATGCTTTCTTAAGGTCTGTTTCTGTTGGCTGTTTCGTTTTATCTGTAAAAAAACTTTTCATTCGGGCCTGGTACCAGGGTTATATTTTTATTTCATTTATTTGAACTACAGGAGTTGTATCAGTATAATTGGGGATATCGCTTACGATAGCGTTTGCATTTGGCTCAAATGACGACATAAAATCGTCAATAGTATTAAAAAACAGATGCCCAACAGCAACATAAGGAGCTTTAGAACCTGGCGTGCCGCCGGCAATACCCTGATCAACTTCAACATTGGTGCAAGCAGCGCCTAGCAATATTCTCACCATTGGAATATGTGTTGTCAAATAATAGTCCATATCAAATCTTTTCCCCTCGCCATTTGGATAAAGAACACTGACTTTTACCATCGTTTACCTCCTCTGGTTTAGTTTATTTAATGACTTGTAATTAAAAACTAATTTAAGCTTTTACTTTAATATACTTTCTTGCCAACAGTGCAACGGGTATTCCAACGCAAACAACAATGATCCCGGCGGCTATTGCCGCATTGGTGACGGCTTCCTTACTTATGATCGGTTTGGGATTCAAACGGGATAAATAAGGTAGAATAATAAACCGCATAGTAGCCCATACAAATATTCCATACAGAACACCTGCGGGTATGGGATAGGTAACCAGCGAAGGAAATTGCTTTGCCAAAAAGAAGAACAAGAAAGTAAATGAAATGGCAATAAAAAAATGGATCAGTAATCCGCAAACCGCTAATAATGTCCCGCTTGGAAAAGTCTTTGGATCGAAGGCGCCACTGGCAACGCCTTTTAACACCTGGATCGGGACTGTTTCGTTCTTTATGTACGCATTGAGACACGCACCAATAATATCTAATGTACCTGCAATCAAGCCCGCAGTGAATGCGCTGGCAGAGAACGATCTTCTCATAAAAGTTTTGGTTTACCGTACCAGATAATAAATGCGGAATAATAGCTGCCCGGGATTAAAAATTTCTTTGATTAATTCTGTTAGCCTTTAAATATTTCTGTTCGTTTTTTACTAACTGTAATTTATTAATGATCATAAATCTGCCCGATAACCCTGCACGCTATCTTATTCCTCGTGAATTTTAAAAATTTTCTTTACTGATGAAACGATCGTAGTTGCAATAATGGCTCCGCAAAATGCTAAAAAAATATCTTTTTGTGCATCCCATACGTCCCCCTGGGTTCCTAAATAGGCAGCTCCCTGTGCTTTGAAAAACAGATCAGCAACGGCCCATTCAATTAATTCATAGAAGGCACTGATCGAAAGAGTTATTTCGATCGGCAATAACCAGGCTACCCAACGGGGATACTTTAACCATTTTAGGAACATCTCACGCATAGGATAGGCCAACAAAAAACCAAAACTAAAGTGTACGATACGATCATAATGATTTCTTGACCAGTGAAAGAAATCCTGAAGCCAATATCCAAGTGGATTTTCGGCATAAGTATGCTTAGAGCCATATACATGCAGGCATAAATAAATGCAAATAAGCAAATAACTAAGATCACTGAACTGATGTTTTTTATAGGTTATGATCAGAAAAATCACAAAAACAAAAGACAAGGCATTTTCGAGCACCCAATTGGCCATGTCAGTAGTTCCAATGAATGAATTTGTCCAAACAAAAACAAATGCCGCAATAAAGCTTAATAACCAAATGTTCTTCCTAAACGGCATCCGGTCTTTCGATATAGCTATAGTAAAATTCATAAAAAGTATTTCTTCTGTCTGTCGAATTGAAAATCCTGGTTAATCAAAAAAACACCATAACAGGGCGATTAAATATACGGAATAAAGGAGGGCTTAAAAAAAAATGGATCTAATAGTCAAACTAACCTCGTCATTTTCCAAAAGCTGATTTTTCTTCGGATAACAAATCCTAATTTTTCATAAAGCCTGACGGCGCCTGTATTCGTTTCCGCAACATGGAGATAAGGAACCGTATTATGTTCAAAGTTTTTATTTGCAGTTTGTGCCACCAATTGTTTTGCAAAACCTTTACCCGTGAAATCAGCATGGGTGACAACCGCACTAATTTCTGTAAAGCCATCCATCTTCATTCTTTCGCCTGCTACCGCAACAAGTTGCCTGTTTCTATAGATCCCGTAATAATCTCCCATCAGCAAAGTTCCTTCCCTGAAATAACCGGGTTGCACCAAATTCACAAGATCAATCAATTGCTTTTTATGAGGCTCTTTTAGGTGGATGATGTTTTCAGTAAATTCCATTTTTATCGGGAACGAACAGATCATTTGCAGACAAATAAGCTGTTTGTCTATGATCAGATCAGGTATCTCTATGGGCTTGTCTCCAATGATAAAAAAAGAATTTAATTGGGAATGCTTTCTTAAAAAAGAAATTAAGTCAGGTTGTTTTGAATTTATCCCTCCAAAAGGGCACACATGCGGCTGATAAAATTTGATTTCATCATTACCTATTGCAAATGATTGGTGAGTCTCATTTAGAGAATGCCAGG
>JAICGN010000212.1 GCA_025923075.1 Chitinophagaceae bacterium | reverse complement strand
TTGAAGAATCGGTGGAAGGAGTAAAACGTGGACGATTCATCCAGGCTTTAAAACTATCGAGCGGCTCTGCAGTGGGGTGAAGCCGGTATTTAAGTACAAAGGCAGTAACTCCTTTTGCAGCGAGTGCCTCAGCAACTTCCCATCCTTCATTTCCCATAGAGAGCCATCGAAAACCTCCACCGGGTGCAACGATCACGACTGCCCCGTTCGCCGTTCCCGGTTTCGGAAAAAAAGGAGTAAGAGTGGCAGCAGTGATATTACGGGCCATCGGATCACCCCATTGCCTGAACCATGTTTCAGAAGCTGGTTGATCTTTAACGCCACCTGTATTGAGTGGGATCGCATTTGGCTCAGCAGGAGTAGCGAGTGGATATATAGTTCCGTCTTGTGCGAATGTGAATTCAGTAAAGACTATGGAACAAATCAAAAAGATCTTTTTGGATAAATTTTTAAAAGTACAAGACATAGCAACGTTGATTTTGATTTTTCAATCCTGTTGACATCCTTTTGTAAAGCTCATTGTTTCTGAACACCAGGTATGTCAACTTATAGTTTAAATGAGATCAAAAGTTTATGGGCTTCGATCTCCTGCAATATAATCCGCTATCCTTTTGCAGACTTCTATAATTCAACACTGGGAAATTTTGCATTTTTCCGACCGGTCGGGGTCTTGATTGGGCAGACCCGGGAAGTAATTGTCTGTACATATTTTTTTATTCCTGTTTTTCCACAAAAAAATGACGACCCAAAAACATCAAAACATTAGATTTTTCATAACTCTTTTTCCTCCAATTTTGCATTTCTCTCAAATAAAGATCACAGGTAAAATATGTATTTTTTAGCGATGAAGAAACGAGCTTTACTGACCATCCTTTTTATTCCGATCGCTTTGTCTGTTATATATGCCAGCGCTGATAGTGATACCCTCGTGAACATGAATACGATTGAAGCCCGTTACAAAGCGGCTGTTGACCGTTTGAAAGAGCAGGGAAGGATGCTACGAAGATACGCGGCTCAACATCATTACAACACTGACTATTGCTTGCTGGTTGACATGTCTCTGCCTTCAGGTAAGAAGCGCCTTTTTATTTATAATCTCATAAATGATTCGATCGAGTTTGCGGGCCTGGTAGCGAATGGTGTTGGTTCTTATCGGGCAGGTAGCGAAGAATTAATATTTTCCAATACGATCAACAGTGGCATGACCTCGCTGGGAAAGTATAGTGTTGGCAATAATTACTACGGCAAATATGGCCTGGCTCATAAATTACATGGACTGGATAGTACAAACAGCAACGCATATAAACGCACGATCGTATTACATTCACATGCACATATGCCCGACATAGAAGTTTATCCTGATCTTTCCCCTTCAAGTGCCGGATGCCCGATGGTAAGTACGGACTGCCTGGTTTTGTTAAGGCGGTATATCAAAGCATCAAAGGACCCAATTCTTTTATGGATATATAACTGATTTGGTTTTTTTCCATCCGCACGTTGTCTTGCCCCACAGCCAGCACAACATAATTGAATGAAGCAACAATAAAAAAATAGAACCTTATATTTAATTATGAATTTAGAATTATGAATCATGAATGCGGCACTTTACTCAACATTCATAATTCATCACTCATAATTCTAAACTAGATTGTATCTTTCTGCTCATAACAAGCACCACCAATTATGGAAGTCCATCATCATGCCCACACCCCCAGGAGGAAATGGACACATTATTTCTGGGAATTTCTGATGTTATTTCTAGCAGTATTCTGCGGATTTCTTGCCGAAAATCAAAGAGAGCATATGGTAGAACATACAAGAGAAAGACAGTATATGCAATCCATGTTGGTGGATCTTGCTGCGGATACAGCCCGTTTTAATAGCGGCATTCCGCTTAGAGAAGACAGAATAAAATCTATTGATAGTGTGTTTATGTTCTTTAAATCCAACCCCAATGCAAAAATTATTTCGGGTAAATTATTTAAAGATTTTCGGCGCACCTCTTATGACCAGAACTTAGTACGTAATACAATCACGATAAACCAGCTTAAGAATGCCGGGGCCATGCGCCTCATCCGAAATAAAATGGTGGCAGATTCCATCGCTTCATACGACTTCCAATTTGAATATTTTGTTGCCTTGCACGGTCAATATTACCTGATACATCAACAGGCCGATTTCAGGCATTTGGAAAAACTGGTGAATTCATCAGATCTGTTAGATCTCTATATCTCCAACGCCTCCTCCGGCATCGTCAATAATGTTCCCGATACAATGAGCATTCATATCAATACTGAAGGACTAAATGAGCTGCTGAACTTCCTCATGCAATTGAAAGTATATGCCCGACAGCAAACTAACCAGATCAAACAACTTGAACGCAAAGCGACGAATCTCATGACGCTGATAAAACAAAAATATCATCTATCCGAAGAAACTCCTTAGAGAAAATAAAACCTTATGAGAAAAATAATTTCATTTATGCACATATCGCTTGATGGTTTTGTAGCAGACCCGAACGGAGAAATGAACTGGACGAATATTAATTATGAAGTCAGAATGATGAATTATGAATTCTGCACATTACGTAACATTCATAACTCATAATTCTAAACTAGATTGTATCTTCCTGTTCATAACAAGCACCACTAATTATGGAAGTTCACCACCATGCCCACACTGCCAGAAAAAAATGGACACATTATTTCTGGGAATTTCTGATGTTATTCCTTGCTGTATTCTGCGGATTTTTAGCTGAATATCAACTAGAGCATAAGATTGAAAAAGACAGGGAAGAACAATTTATCAGTTCCCTTGTGTCAGATCTGAAAGATGATACGATTAGCATATCAAAACAAATTGAGTATGTCAAAACCGGGATAATATATTTTGATTCATTAAGTTTTTTATTGCAATCACCCGATTTGGCCAGAAAACACGGGGAGTCTATTTATTATACGGCCAGGTTAGGTGTACGACTAACACCGCTGGTAAATAACAACAGAACCATTGATCAGCTAAAAAATTCAGGAGGCTTTCGGCTTATTCATGACCAGGAAACATCCAATCGAATAATGAAATACTATTCAGAATTTCCTGAATTACGAAAGATCGAGGAAATATTTAGTGACGAGAATGTGGCATTTAAAGAAGTGGCTTCAAAAGTCATGGATCAATCTGTATACCGATCTCAAATTAATCCTGATAATTCTGTAGCAAGAATACCAGGCAATTTGCGATTGCTTACATATGATTTAACCACATTGAATCAACTTGGCTTTTATGCTGTGCAAATGAATGGCAGTCGTACGGGAATATTGCAATTGCTTCAAAAATTAAAAAGATCCGCTGAAGAATTGTTAATGTACTTGCAGAAAGAATATCACCTTAAATAATTTTTCATGGAAGTACATCATCACCCGAAAGCCCGGCAGTCAGGCAAAGGCAAAAATAAAATAGAACCTTATGCAAAAAAATCTCATTTATGCACATATCGCTTGACGGTTTTGTAGCAGGCCCGAACGGAGAAATGGACGGGATCAAAGCTGATGAAGAAGTTTTTGATCATGTCGGTAAGCGGATAAGCGAAGGCGATACTGCGTTAATGGACGGATAACTTATTTTCTCGCAAAGACGCCAGGATATTCTTTGCGTTCGTCCGCCCCGGGGCCCGGCCCCCAAAGCCAAAACAACATATTTGAGAGACAACTTGCAAACGGAAATCATTAACTTCCTGTACTTACGTAAAGCTGAAAGTTGGATCCAGGCACTGAAATTGCGTTCTTTTAAAATAAATCCAGCGCAGTATGAAAATTAGCAGGGCATTTACATTCTTTCTTTTGATAACAACGGTATTTATTACTTCTTGTAAAAAATCAAATAAAGATCCAGTCTCACTGGTGAGGGCATATTCACCTGTGGATAAAGAATTACACGACATCATTGTTTACCTGGATAGCATGTTCTTTAATGCTTTTAATACTAAAGAACTTGATAAGTTGAGATCTTTCCTTTCTGATCAACTTGAGTTTTATCATGACTTAGGCGGTGTGACTAACTATACTCAAAACCTAGATGCTTTTACAAGGTCATTTGCGAGCGAACGAAAACTAAGAAGAGAACTTGTAAGGGAAACTTTGGAAGTTTACCCAATCAAGAATTATGGTGCGGTAGAAACCGGCATTCACCGGTTCTATGCTACTGAGAAAGGACAACTGGAGAAGTTAAGCAGCGAAGCTAAATTTGTCCAGGTTTGGCAGAATAAAAATGGAACGTGGAAAATTACCCGCATTATCAGTTATGGGCACCAGGAATTTTTAAAGTAACCGAAATTATTCCCCACAGCCAGTACAACATGATTGAATAAGGAGGGCAGACCCCGGGAGTTGGTTTAAGCCGCCTTACAATCCATAACTATCAACAAAAATAAAGCCCATCAGAAAAAAAATTTCATTTATGCCCCTATCGCTTGACGGTTTTGTAGCAAGCCCAAAAGGAGAAATGAACCGGATCAAAGTTGATGAAGAAATTTTTGATCATGTCGGTAAGTGGATTTCACGCAAAGTCGCCAAGGAGCGAAGGCGCCAAGATATTCTTTGCGTCTTAATTTCTTCTCTTTGCGACTTTGCGTGATAAAATAGAATAAAATTTCATTCATGCACATATCACTTGACAGTTTTGTTGCAGGACCGAACGGAGAAATGAACTGGATAAAAGTTGATGAAGAAATTTTTAATCATGTCGGTAAGCAGATAAGTTAAGCCGACACTGTTTTATATGGGAATGGTACCGGGCAACATCGACCAACAACTCGATCGCA
>JAICGN010000211.1 GCA_025923075.1 Chitinophagaceae bacterium | reverse complement strand
AAAGCAGCAGCAGGCTATTTAAATGGATATGCCGATCCGGATTATATTGATGAATTAAACACGTTTACTTTACCCATGTTATCAGGCGGCAATTACCGCGCATTCGAAATTATGGGCGACTCGATGTTGCCGACACCAAGCGGTTCAATTATAGTTGGAGAGAAAGTGGAAACCCTCGAAGATGTGAAAAATAATTATACATATATAGTTGTTTCAAAATCGGAAGGTATTGTCTATAAAAGGATCGATAAGAACAATCGCATCAAGAATAAGTTGACATTAGTGAGTGATAATCCTTCTTACCAGCCCTACCAAATAAATTCTGACGAAGTGCTGGAATTGTGGCAGGCGTCGGTGGTGATTAGTCGTGCCGTTTCGCAGCAACGGTGGGATATTAATCAATTGGCCAATATTGTTACCAATTTACATCAACAGGTAAGCACCTTAAAAAAGAAGATGAACTAGTTATTCCTCAATGTTTTAGCATCTATTTTTAATACGAATAATCGTTATGTAACCAGGATTTAAAGAATTATATTTGTCGTTAGCTAATTAACTAACTGCAATGGCCGTTAAGCCTTTTTTCCTGTTACCCTTGATGGTGGTATTTCTCACCGGTTTTTCTCAGACCAGGAGTTTACCGGCAGTGAAAACAGAGCGCCCGGTCAAAATTGATGGTAGCCTTGATGATGCAGCCTGGCAAACCGCTCCGATAGCTACTGATTTTATTCAAAACTTTCCAAAGGCAGGGGACCCCGCCACTTTAAAAACAGAAGTAAGGATTCTTTATGATAACACCGGTATTTATATCGGCGCTATGTTATTTGATGATCCGTCAAAGGTGAGGAAACAGTTAACCGCCCGTGATGGTGAACAACAAACGGATGCCGATTATTTTTCCATTTTCTTCGATACGTACAACGATAATCAAAACGGTTTTCAGTTTCTTGTTACATCGGCAAATGTGCAAACTGATTCCAAGCTGTCGGCAAGCTTCACCGGCGATTTTGGAGACTATGGTGATAGGACATGGGATGCAGTTTGGGAAAGTAAAACAAAGATGCTTAGCAATGGTTGGTCAGTGGAAATGCGTATCCCTTATTTTTCCTTGCGATTTTCAAAAAAAGATCTGCAGGATTGGGGAATACAGCTGATGCGTTTTACAAGAGGCAACAATGAAAGCTCCTTCTGGAATTTTTATGACCCGAATGTAAATGGTTTTGTAAATCAATTTGGAGACCTTACAGGACTCAAAAGTATCGAACCGCCGTTGCGGTTAAGCTTTTCTCCCTACCTGTCAACGGGTATCAATGTTTCTCCTGTTGCTGACGGGAAAAAAACAGAGTGGTTAAAAAGCGGGGGGATGGATCTAAAATATGGAATAAGTGAAAGCTTCACGCTGGATGCAACTATCATTCCTGATTTCGGACAGGTAGTTTCAGATAATGTTGTAAATAACCTTACTCCTTATGAAATCAAGTTTGAGGAGAACAGGCCCTTCTTTACGGAAGGAACAGAACTCTTTAATAAAGCCGGATTATTTTATTCAAGAAGAGTAGGAGAGATGCCTCAAAAGTTCAGAAGCATTCAAAGCTTTGCTCAAAACAATCTGAATTATGAGATAATGCAGAATCCGGCAGTAACCAATTTATACAATGCGATCAAATTTTCCGGCCGGACAAAAAATAAATTAGGCATTGGTTTTTTTAATGCAATCGCACAAAGGGAAAGTGCAGTACTCAGGAATAAAACTACCGGTGTCGATAGCAGTACTGTAACTGAACCATTAGCGAACTATAATATTATAGTTATTGACCAGGCATTGAAAAACAGGTCCTACGTAACATTTACCAATACCAATGTCATCAGAGAAAGTACAGACCGTGATGCGAATGTCTCCGCGTTTGATTTTAGTTTTTTTGATAAAGAAAATAAATTCAATGTTCGGGGAGGAGCCCGTTACAGTAAGATATTTGGCGATGCAGGTTACGATGGATTCAGTACCAGCTTGCGGGTAGGTAAAGTGAGTGGTAAGATTCAGTATTATCTTCAGAATTTAATTGAGTCAGACAAGTACGACCCCAATGACCTTGGTATCTTACCTGCTGCTAATGAAGTATCTTATACAGGGCAGGTCAGTTACAATCAATTCACACCCAAAGGGAATTTTCTTACTTACAATTACCGGCTTACATCAAGTTATGGCTGGCTTTACAAACCCTATGCATTTACCTATTTGCGATTAAATGCTTCCGGCTTCTGGGTCTTTAGAAATTTTTGGGATGTCACGCTCACACTTGGCTCACTGCCTTTTGGTGAGAACGACTATTTTGTACTAAATACGCCAGGCCGTTATGCAAAACGTCCCCCGTTCAGCTATGCTGCACTGGAAGGCAGCACTGACAGCAGGAAAAAACTTTTTTTCAGTTATAGCCTGCTTGGCTCGGTATTTCACATTCCCGAAAAGCATGACTATTATAGTTATGAGCTCGGTCTTCGTTACCGCTTTAGCAATAAGGTGACAATGGAAATAACAAATGCTGTTGAAAAAGAAACCGACTTTATTGTGTTTGCCGGAAGAGAAGTCAATGGGGAACCGATCATCAGCTTTGTTGATTTTACTGATATCACTTCGATTTATTCCGGCGTTTACAATTTTACTCCGCGGATGAATCTGACCATGCGGGTAAGACATAACTGGAGCAAAGTAATTTATAAGCGATTTGCCAATGTGGATGTCAATGGAAAAGATATTCCACGCCCGTTTATTGCTAACCAGGATGAAAATGTCAACTTTTTTAATCTTGACGCATTCTTTACCTGGGACTTTCGCCTGGGCAGCCGTGTGGTTCTTGGTTGGAAAAACTTTTTGGGCGGTGACGAGTATGTTGATGGCACCATGAATAAAACATACCTGAATAATCTTGAAGAAACGCTTGACCTGCGCCATGGAAATGAATTGACGCTTCGTTTTATTTATTTTATTGACTACAATACGTTGAGGAGAAAGAAATAAGTCATGAGTAAATTGTAGATAGCAATGAAAAATGAGACTCGTATTCTTGACTCCCAACTCCTGACTAAGAACTATCGACTTCTTACTGCACCTGCATGATTCCATTATCCACTATTGCAAAAACATTTTCGCCTTTTTGGGCAGCTACATTTACACAACCCGTAAAACGGCTGAATGCGGGAAGAATCCCGGTATTATTTCCGAAATAAAAACAGGGGAATTGCAAAAATTGCCGGCCTCTTCCACGTATGCTGATCCCCGGATGAAGATGTCCGCAGAATGTGTAGTGCTGCTGATTTTTTATCGAAGCATCTTCGGGATCGTGACAAAAAGAGAAGTCGCCAATATCAAGGCAGTCGGTTGTTTCGATTTTCATCTCTTCATACCACCGTTCTTCAAGAATATCATGATTGCCATTTACCAAAATAATCTCTAAACCACTTAAATCATTACGCCATTTTTTAAAAAGGTCCATTTCCTTATTTGATTTACTATGTGACAGGTCCCCGGCGATTATTAATTTCTCAGCCTTGAAATAAAGTATTTGCGTGAACAATCGTTGCAGGTCTTCTTTGAAAACATTCTGCGGTACCGGGATACCTGATTTTCTGAAATGTCCCGTTTTACCAATATGCAGGTCGGCTATAATAAGTGCTTTCTGTTTTTCCCAGAACATGACCCTTTCCGGACTAAGCACAAAATCATTTTCATTAATGGTGTAGGCAACAAGGGCATTCATAAGCGGAGGGCTAAATTAAAAAATAACGTTGAATGAAGCGAGAAGAATTTATTTTTAATTGAAGAATTCAAAAAGATATTTTTCTTCGAAAGGGATCTGAAATTTGTCAAGGAATTCATGATACTCTTGCCTAAAGCTTACCTTTTTATGTCTCCTTTCCTGGTTCATTATATATTTGATCACACTGTCGATATGTGAATGGGAATAAGAGAAGACTCCATAACCGTCCTGCCAGTTAAATTTTCCTTTTATCCATTTTTTTCCATTGATAAATTCATTGGTCTCGACTTTCAGTTCTTTTACAAAATCTGAGATCAGTACATTTGGTTTAAACCCGACAAACAAATGTATATGATCCGGCATGCAATTTACTGCCAGCATTTTTGCATTCCGGTTTTTTACAAGGCCGGTAAAATATTTATGAAGCTCTTCTTTGTGTTCCTTTGGAATCAAGTATTGTCTGTGCCTGACGGCAAATACAAACTGCAAATAGATCTGTGAAAATGTGTTAGCCATAATTAAGAGGGTTGATGTTTTTAGCATGCTCCAACGGAGCAGGGTTAGCTAATATAATATTTCTATAAACAGGTCATCCCGAAGGGGCGCCTAACCTTTGAAATCTTATTTATGTATTTTTAGCTGGAAACTTTTGCGACTCGTTTAAATCAAACTCTGTGTTCATCTGTGTAATCTGTGAGCGAAATACACACTTCGGTTCTTTTTCAAATTTCCTGAATTTTTTAAATGCTCCGGAGGAGCATCCCGTTTATAGAATTTGTATAGCGATAGAAATTGGCTCCATAGGAGCCCCCGTAAACTTAATGTTTTAGGATGCTCCTACGGAGCAGGTTCGGCTTATATCTGTGCTATAAACAGGTCGCCCCGATGGGGCGCTTAACCTTTGAAATCTTATTTAGGTATTTTTAGCTAGAAACTTTTGCGACTCGTTTAAATCAAATCTGTATTCATCTGTGTAATCTGTGAGGGAAAAACACACTTCGGTTCTTCGTCCATTTTTTTGCATTACTAAATGCTTCGGAGGAGCATCCCGTTTATAGAATTGGTATAGTGATAGAAAGTGGCTCCATAGGAGCCCCCCGTAAACTTAATGTTTT
>JAICGN010000210.1 GCA_025923075.1 Chitinophagaceae bacterium | reverse complement strand
CGGGCCTTCAATACATCAATGGAAGTGCATATGAAAGTATGGGGTGAAGACGTATTGCATCAATCCAAATACAAAAGCAATGAAGCGTATTATACATTTGTTGCGCTGGATCCAAATGGCAAACCAAGATCTGTTCCTTCGATGATTCCGGAGACGGATGAAGAAAAGAAATTATTTGAAGGAGCATTGAGAAGAAGACAATTAAGATTAATCCTCGGGGGAAAAATGAAACCTGTAGATGCAACGGAGCTAAAAGCCTTGTTTGTTAAAGACTGATTCAAATAGACGATTGACAAGATGCAATTAGCAAATAAGAAGAGCCACTGCATATTCTCTATTGTATATTCCCAATTTTTGACCAATGATGCGCTCCTTTCATCATGAATTCTTTACTTTGTTCTATTGCATTCATAATTGACTGCATAATATCTTCTGCCGGCGCATCGTAATCCAACTGAAGTGGTTCTTTAAAGTGTACTGTTAACAATGAGCCTTTCTTTTTAAATTTTAATCCCTTTTTATTAAATGCCCGCCAGAAGCCGTTAATTACAACAGGAACAACGATAGGCTTATTTTTTTTAATGATCAGGGCTGTTCCTTTTCTTCCAGGAGCAAATGGTTTGGTTGTTCCCTGCGGAAATGTAATGACCCAGTTATCATCAAGTGCTCTTTCTATTTTCCGGGTATCGGAGGGATCAAGCCCCTTTCTTTTTATTTTACTCTCGGGGCTCCACGTCCTTTTTACGGTAATGGCACCTGCGAGTGTAAAAAACCGGCTGATAAAACTTCCCCGCATTGTCTCTTCTGCAGCTACATAGTACACTCTTGTAAATGGATTCAACAAATAATAAGGTATTCCAAGACGATTCTTCCTTCCCCATTTTACTGCACAAAAAATATGAAGAAAAGTAATAACGTCTGCAAAATATGTCTGGTGATTACTTACAAAAAGAACATTTTGCTTTGGCAGCTTACTGAGATTTTCAGTACCCGAAATTCTTAATTTATTTAAGATCACAAGACCGGGATAAGAAGCAACACCTACGATGGCATAAACCAACGAACGCAGTGGTTTTATATGTTTTAGTCGTTGAAAAAGCCCCCTCATGAAACAATCAATATATGTACAAATTAAGGATTTGTAGACAAACCGTTATGCCAGGTGCTGTTGGCCTGACCGGTTTTTCAACCTGTATGAAATAAAAATTCTGAAAAAATAGATAATCACGGCAAACATTCTTATTTTTAATTCCCCATTCTTACTAAATCCCAGGAGATTCTTACAATTGATCCTTCCCCGAAAACACATTCCTTAGCCACGCCATAGTATAATCCCAATGCGACGGGCAGTTGGAAAAACATAAGCCATCGCGATATAGATCAACAAAATCCAATAGCCACGAATAACGCTGCACGTCCAATGGAAATAATCCATTAAATGTGGCCTAAAGATTGTATTTAAAAATTCTAAATTTCTTTTTTATGAAAGCGGAAATTTATGACAAGGTGAGTCTGAGATTTAAAATCCTTCTAGCTGCATCCATTGGAGTTTTAGCGACAGTCATTGTTCTCGGCGAATTGGGAATTATCTAACTAACTATTTGGGATATCGGATTAAAAAAAGTCCCGACACTGCCGGGACTTAATATTCTTTGATCAAATCAAAGTAGGAGTTTATTACTCACTCTTAGGAGCTTCTTCACCACCACTTTTCTCTTCTTCTTTCAGCTTTGCTTTAATTTCCGCTAAGGCGCCAAGATCACCAAGTGTAGCCTTTTCAACTTTTGCTTGTACATTCTTTACAGCTTTGCGGGTCTTATCAGCTTCCACTTTTGCTTCCTTGCGGGCAGCTTCCTTCTCTTCAACCTTCGCTTGTTCCCATGTGCGTGTATGAGAAAGAACGATACGCTTCTCATTACGATCAAATTCGATTACCATGAACTGGATCGTTTCGTCTGCCGCTACCGATTTACCATCTTCTTTTGCAAGATGACGGCTTGGAGCAAATCCTTCAAGACCGTAAGGTAGTTGTACGATAGCGCCTTTATCATCGCGACGGATAACCGTTCCTTCATGCACACTGCCGATGGCAAATGTTTCCTGAAGGCTGTTCCAGGGATCTTCTTCGAGTTGCTTATGCCCTAACTGGAGCTTGCGGTTATCTTTATCAATGCTAAGAATAACGATATCGATGTGCTCGCCAACTTTCGTGTATTCGCTTGGATGATTGAAACGTTTCAACCAGCTCAGGTCGCTGATATGGATCATGCCACCGATGCCAGGGGCCAATTCCACAAACACACCATACGGAGTGATGTTTTTCACCAGGCCTTTGTGACGGCTCTCCACAGGGAATTTGGTTTCAATATCGTTCCACGGATCAGGTGAAAGTTGCTTGATAGAAAGACTCATCTTACGATTTCCCTTATCAAGGGTTACGATCTTCGCTTCATGCTCATCTCCCAATTTGAAGAATTCTTTTGCATTGATTGGAGTGTTCGCCCATGTAATTTCACTTACGTGCACAAGACCTTCAACACCGGGTTGAATTTCAAGAAACGCTCCGTAGTCTTCGATATTCACCACTCTTCCTTTTACAATATTTCCTTCAGTAATGGATTCGGGCAACACATCCCACGGATGGGGGGTGAGCTGCTTTAATCCAAGACTGATACGCTTTTTTTCATCATCAAAGTCAAGAACAACCACGTTGATCTTCTGATCCAGTTTCAATACTTCTGAAGGATGTGAGATCCGTCCCCATGAAATATCTGTGATGTATAACAAACCATCCAAACCACCAAGATCCATAAATGCACCGAAGTCAGTTATGTTCTTCACTGTGCCTTCAAGCACCTGGCCCTTTTCAAGTTTACTCATGATCTCTGCACGTTGTGCTTCAATATCACTTTCGATAAGGGCTTTGTGCGAAACAACAGCATTCTTAATGGCTTCATTAATTTTCACCACCTTGAACTCCATTGTTTTTCCAACAAACTGATCATAATCTGTTACAGGCTTCACATCAATTTGTGAACCTGGCAGGAATGTTTCCATTCCAAATACATCAACTATCAATCCTCCTTTTGTTTTGTTGGTCACAAGACCTGTGATAACCTCACCGGTTTTGTGTACTTCAACAATGCGTTCCCATGCACGGGTAATACGGGCCTGGCGACGGCTAAGATTAAGATGACCTTCACGGTCTTCTTTTTCAATTACCATCACCTCTACTTCGTCACCAACTTTTAATCCCTGCAGATCGCGGAATTCATTTAATGAGACAAGACCATCGCTTTTAAACCCGATGTTCAACACCACATCAGTGTTTGTAACACCTACCACAAGACCTTTTATCATTTCACCATCAGTGATCTGGATAAAAGTGTCATCATAAACCTTTTCGTACTTTTCTTTTTCTTCTTTAGTGTAAGAAGTAACATTACGTTTGTCAACACTCCAATCGAAATCATCATGGGCGGAAGGAGGAGCCGCTTCTACAGGTGCAGTTGTTGTCGCTGTAGTTGCCTCTCCCGACAAATCGGGACCAGCAGACTCCTGTGCATCAGCGTTTAGTTGTTTAAAATTCAATTTGAAAAACATGATAAAATTGTCCGGGGTTTATCCCGATAGCAATCGGGACCGGAGGGCGGCAAAGATAGGGCAAATCCTCTTTAGTTCTGAGTTCGGAGTTAAGGGTTTTTTGACAATAGTATAGATTTAAAACACTGATTTAGGGGCCGTTGCGTGCGCCGATCCCGAGCCACAATCAATATTCGCCATTCACGCGTCTTGATATCGCCTTCGCCGCCACCCACCCCGTCGTCCATGCATGCTGGAAATTATACCCACCGGTTATTCCGTCTACGTCAAGCACTTCGCCTGCAAAGAAAAGATTTGGATGTTTCTTACTCATCATAGTATTTGCATCCACTTCGTTCAGTTTTATTCCGCCGGCAGTAACAAATTCTTCTTTGAAAGTTGTCTTGCCTTTTACATTGCACTCATAGCTGCACAGATTTTTTATAAACTTGTTTTGTTCGGCTAAAGGAAGATCAGCCCAGCGACATTCATTTTTTATTCCTGCCTGTTCTGCTAAAAACTCCCATAATCTCGAAGGCAATCCAAAGGGGTTTTTGTTAATCACTTTTTGCGAAGCATTAAGATTTCTTAGCTCCCTGAATTTTTTCCTTAGATTTTCCTCATTATAATCCAACAACCAATTAACAATAATTCTTAATTCATAATTCTTAATTTTTAATTCTCTGGCTCCCCATGCACTCAATCTTAAGACCGCGGGACCACTCAGGCCCCAATGTGTAATTAGTAGTGGTCCTTCCTCTTCAAGTTTTGTCCCGATAGCGATCGGGAGAATTTTGACTTTTGCCTTTTCTAGACTCACTCCCATCAATTTTGTAATTGGGTGTTTTGGCAAATTAAAAGTGAATAAAGACGGGACGGGTTCTTCAATTGTGTGACCAAGCTCTTTCAGCCAATCAAACATCGAAGATTTTGGATAGCCGCCGCTGGCAATGCAAACAAAATCAGAAGTCAGGCGCTGGGAATCAGCAAGCATTATTGACCATTGACCATTCACCATTGACAAATTTTTCGCTTCACGATTCATAAGGATCTCCACACCAAACCTATTTGCCTCCTGCAATAAACAATTAATAATAGTTTGTGAAGAATCAGTAACAGGAAACATTCTTCCATCTTCTTCAGTTTTCAGCTTCACTCCCCTTTCTTCAAACCACTTAATGGTATCAGTAGTGAAAAAATGATGAAAAGTTTTTTTGACGAAATGCTGTCCCCTCGGGTAGCGTTTGCTCATTTCAACGATATCAAAACACGCATGTGTAACATTACAGCGACCGCCACCACTTACTTTTACTTTTGAAAGCAGCTTATTGCTTTT
>JAICGN010000209.1 GCA_025923075.1 Chitinophagaceae bacterium | reverse complement strand
GATCAGGAGTACCATCCGCGTCATTCTTAAGATAGCCCACGGTTTAAACCGTGGGCTTTTGTTTAAATATCGCTTTAAACGGTGAGTTATGTTTTTAATGATGTGCAATCGGATCAGGAGTGCTATCGACGTCATTCTTAGCTGCACCAGAACTTGTAATGTTTCTTCCATTCAACAATAAATAGCCCACGGTTTAAACCGTGGGCTATTGTTTAAACCGTGGGCTATTGTTTTAAACGGTGGGTTGTGTTTTTAATAATGTGCAATCGGATCAGGAGTACTATCCGCGTCGTTCTTAGCTACACCAGAACTTGTAATGTTTCTTCTATTCAACAATAGATAGCCCACGGTTTACACCGTGGGCTATTGTTTTAAACGGTGAGTTATGTTTTTAATAATGTGCAATCGGATCAGGAGTACCATCCGCGTCATTCTTAGCTACACCAGAACTTGTAATGTTTCTTCCTTTCAACAACAGCAAACCTGCAACATGCGGGGCGGCCATAGATGTTCCGCTTGCATACGCATATCGATTATTGGTCCATGTAGATAAAATGCGAACGCCTGGTGCGGCGTAGTCAACTACATCATTCCCATAATTAGAAAACGATGCGAAATTATCAAGACTGTCAACTGCCGTTACAGTATAAATATTTACACCGTTTGCTCTTCCGGGTGAACTAAGATTGGCAAGCTCCCCGTCATTACCTGCAGCAATGGAAAAATAAATGCCTCTTGATGCGGTGTTTTTTACTTGCTGGTCAAGAATAGAAGAACCGGATTCTGCCCCTATACTCATATTTACAACATCACCTGCCTTGGCATTTGTATTCACATATCCCAGCGCCTGAATGATATAGGATAAATTTCCTTCTCCATCATTATCTAATACTTTAAGTGCAACAAGGGAGGCGCCGGAAGCAACACCCAAAACACCAAACTCATTATTTTTTGCTCCAATAATTCCTGCCACATGTGTACCGTGCCCATTCACATCATGCGCTGAGGTTTGGCCGTCAATAAATGATTTGCTTCTTGACTGATCAACGGTCAGGTCAGGATGATCAAAATCGATCCCTGAATCGATGATCCAGGCTGTTTTACCAATTCCATTTCCGTAACCAATACGTTTTATATTCCATGTTATCAATCTTGGTTCGACTACAGTAAAACAATTTCCCAGTGAAATAACTCTGTCTGGTTCTACTGCTGCTATAACGTCATCATGACGGAGCACTTCCGCCTCGGCGGCTGAGATCTTAGCAATAAAGCCTCCGGGTTCCCCAACAAACGATTGCTTTAATGCTGAAACATTAATGTCGTGTTTTTGCAAAACAGTTTTACTTATTTCGTCAAGCTTTAACCGTGATGTAGCGCGGGAATTAATGGCAGGCTTAAAGGCAACGATATATTGAGCGGCAATTATTTCGCCACTGCCTGATGCTGCTCGCATAACACAATCTTCCTCGTCCCCATTATTGTTGCCGGTCGATTCGCTGTTTTTTTTGCACGAGACAATTAAAACAAATGAAGCTAAAAGAAGTATGTATTTCTGCATGTGTGTGATGTTTTTTTGCTAACGTAACCAATTTACAGATATTGATTGCTGCAAAAGGCTTTAACAAGTCTTTGCATTAACACGATAATAATGCCGTCTTTTGTGAAAAGACTAAGTGACAGACTTTAAAATTTGCTAAAAAATGTGAGTCAGTTTTTGTTTACTAAAAACCAGAACGGTTTTAACTGATGGGTATAGAAAATAGTTGTGAGGTGGGTCTTCTTTGAAGTAATTCTATTGCGTTTTACCAACTGATGAGTTTGACAAAATACTGCTTCAGATTCTGCATACACGAAAAATTGTTCAAGACTGATCAACTCTTTTTCAAGAGCTTTCTCACTCATTAGCGCCGTTTTTGACAGCAACACAAGTTCTCTTTCTCTGTTCGGGGTTTTCATTTCAATTACACAATTAATAACCAACCATCCCCTTCTTATTGGGGCAACCGCAATCATTGTTTTTCGATTTGCTCGTATAAAAATTCTTCTGGCAACCCATACCAACAATAGCTATCAAAAACAATGCAAATACTATCCGGCTCAATCTTATCATAATGGAATTTCTAAATTAAACTATTTTACGCGCAATTTAGTATCCCCGTTGATAAATGGCTGCAAAAAATTATATGACTTCATTGGCCGGTAAAAAGCTGCTTTTGGCTCCACTTGATTGGGGGCTTGGGCATGCCACTCGTTGTGTGCCGGTTATAAAGGATTTACTAAATCTCGGGAGTGAGGTCTGGTTGGCAGGAGAAGGAGCACAGGAAAAATTACTAAGGGAAGAATTTCCCTCCTTGCCGTTTTTACCATTAAAAGGTTACCGGGTAAAATACGGAAAAACTGGTTTAACAGGGAAGCTTGTTTTACAAATACCGTCCATTTTACAATCGATAAAATCAGAAAACAGATGGTTGAAAGAACAGGTAAGCAAATATCAGTTTGACGGGGTAATATCGGATAACCGGTATGGGCTTCATCATGAAAATATCTTTTCTGTTTTTATAACACACCAGCTTTGTATTAAAAGTTCTTTGGGAAAATGGAGTGAAAAATTTTTACAACAATGGAATTATAAACTCATAAATCGCTTCCACGAATGCTGGGTACCAGATCACGAAGGACAAAATAATTTAGCAGGAGAGTTATCGCACCCCGTACAATTCCCGGCTATACCGGTAAAATATACCGGCCCCTTATCACGATTCAGTAAAAATGATATCAAAGAAATAAAAGATCATGTACTGATCATGCTTTCAGGTCCGGAACCCCAGCGGACAATTTTAGAGAATAGAATTATTGACGAGGTGGTAAATTATGATGGTACAGCTATTATCGCAAGAGGGCTACCCGCAGAAAGAAATATTATCCCCTCTACAAACACAATTCATTTTCATAATCACCTGTCAGCAAAAGAATTGAATAACGAGGCAATGAAGGCAGAGCTAATTATCGGTCGAAGTGGCTATAGCACCGTAATGGATATTGCGGCTTTACAAAAGAAAAGCATTCTGATCCCAACCCCGGGACAAACCGAACAGGAATATCTTGCCGGTCATCTCATGAAAAAACGATTTGCTTATTGTATAAATCAAAATGAGTTTTCTTTATTGAAGAATATTGAAGAAGCAGGAAGATTTGATTATCGCTTTTAAAACCTAAACTACGTGAAGTCAGAAACAAAAGCACATATTGCCGTACTATGCACCAATCTTTTTTTTGCTGTCAACTTCAGTTTGGTAAAATATGTTTCGCCGGCATTGATCAAGCCTTATGCAATTAATATTTTAAGGGTAGGGGTAAGTCTTATTTTGTTTTGGCTGCTGTGGACAATGGGTGACATAAAACCACATATCAAAAGAAAACATTGGCCGAGATTTTTTCTTTGCGGACTGACGGGCATTGCGATTAACCAAATGTTTTTTATAAAGGGGCTTACCTACACTTCTGCCATCCATGCTTCACTGCTAATATTATTAACCCCGATTCTTATTACAGTTTTTGCTTTCACGGTGCTAAAAGAAAAAGTCACTATCATAAAGGCATTAGGTTTGGCCTTAGGTATCGGAGGTGCCGTCTTACTTATTCTTTCAAAGGAACAGTCTGCTTCAGCTACAAATTATGTCCTTGGGGACCTGTTAATCGTTATTAATGCGATTTCATACACTGTTTATTTTATAATCGTGAAACCATTGATGAAGGAATACCCGCCTCTACATGTCGTCAGATGGGTGTTTACTTTTGGGTTTATTATGATCCTTCCATTTGGATGGAATGAATTCTTCGCTACTCACTGGGATAAGTTAGAATGGTCGCATGTGGCATCACTATTTTTTATTGTCGTGCCCGGCACATTCCTCGCCTACTTTTTTAATATTTATGGCATACAGCATCTGGGCGCAGGGGTCACAGGTTCATATATTTATACCCAACCTGTGTTTGCAGCGCTGATCGCAATATTCTTCTTTCATGAACACCTAACTCCTGCGAAACTGCTGGCGGGTATTATGATCTTCCTCGGAGTATTTCTTGTAAGCTTTAAGCGGGGCTCACTCAACAAGAGCCTTGGGGTAATCGAAGAATAGAAAGTTCTTTTTTGCCTCTTTGAATTTACTCCATTTCTTAGCATCAATGGACACTGCAAAAATACCGCACGTAGGAATATTATCTGTTCTTGCATCGGTAAGACTGTTTGCAAAATCAGTAATGCCAGGGTTGTGCGAGAAAATAGCTACACAATCAAAATCATCGTTCAATTTTTCAACAACACTATTGAAAGCCTCATCCGTTGCCATGTACAATTCGGTTTTCAACACCAGATCTTCTTTGTCTTTTTTGTATTGCTTGGAAAATTGTTCAGCAGTTTTTCGTGCCCGTCTCGCTGGGCTCGTAACAAAGGCATCGATCTTTATTCCTCTTTCATATAAGCGCTCTGCCATTGCCGGCGCGTCTTTTTTGCCGCGATCATTCAATGGTCTTTCAAAATCACTAAGCCCGGGATCATCCCAACTGCTTTTTGCATGACGGATAAGGAGTAGAGTTTTCATTTGCCCCCATCCCCTAAAGGGGAGTTTTTCGAAAAGTTATTAATATTGATACAATCTTTCAATAATCATTCCATTGGTAATTGAAAAGTTACAAAACTTGTCAACACGAAATTATTAAAGTTTCAATTCTTTGAAGAATGTTTATAATCCCCCTTTAGGGGATAGGGGTTCAGTAGCCTCTCACATTCTTCCCTTCCATATAATTCATAAAAGCTTTGTTCACCACTTTGTTTCCGCCTGGAGTGGGATAGTTACCGGTGAAATACCAATCGCCAAGGTTGCTTGGGCAAGCAGTATGAAGATTTTCGATCGTCTGGTAAATAACCTGTACAGGAATATCAAGATCTTTTGGCGTAATTAATTCAGCGATTTTATTGGTGATTTC
>JAICGN010000208.1 GCA_025923075.1 Chitinophagaceae bacterium | reverse complement strand
TGTAAGGTTTGCCATACTCAAGACTGATAGATTGATGTGCCGCATCTTCACAAGCAATATAACACAGCCCGCAATGGATACATTTATCCTGGTTGATCTTTGCGATATGATGATAATTGATATCGAGATCTTCCCAATGCGTAATGGTGGGCACCGACTTACCGATAAGATCATCCAGTGTTTTAAAACCTTTTTCATCCATCCAGTTGCTAAGACCTTCACAGAGATCATCAATAATGCGGAAACCATGTTTCATAACAGCCGTACACACCTGCACATTGCTGGCGCCAAGCAACATAAACTCCACCGCATCTTTCCATGTGCTGATGCCGCCGATACCGGAGATCGGAACTTTATTCGTCACCTCATCCTGCGCAATGGTGGTGAGAAACTTTAATGCAATGGGTTTTACTGCCGGTCCGCAATAACCACCAAACACAGATTTGCCGGCCACATAAGGATTGGGCACCAGTGTGTCGAGATCAACACCCGTAACCGACTGAATCGTATTGATGAGCGATAATCCATTGGTGCCGGCTTTTACCACCGAACGACCCGTTGGCACCACAGAATGTACATTGGGAGTCAGCTTGGTGATGACCGGTATCGTCGCTGCTTCCATCACCCATTCAACAACCATGCATGCGATCTCGGGATCCTGTCCCACGGTGGCGCCCATGCCACGTTCTGTCATTCCATGCGGGCAACCAAAATTCAATTCTATACCATGTGCACCGGTGTCTTCTGTTTTTTTGATCAGCTCATGCCAGCTCTTTTTATCATTATCGGCCATGAGTGAAACGATCATGGCACGGTCAGGATATTCTTTTACTATTTCATAGATCTCTTTCAGGTTCAGATCAAGTGGCCGGTCACTGATGAGTTCAATATTATTAAAGCCCATCACTTTGCTGCCATTGTAATCTACTGCTGAGTACCGTGATGATACATTTTTTATTTGTGAGCCGAGTGTTTTCCACACTACTCCGCCCCAGCCGGCATCGAGGGCACGTTTTACGTTGTATTTTTTATCAGTGGGAGGCGCAGAAGCCAACCAATATGGATTTGGCGATTTAATTCCAAGGAAGTTTGAAGTTATGTCAGCCATTATTATATATTTTTTTAAACCACCAAGACACTAAGTCACGAAGTAACACAAAGCTTAGTGACCCTTCGTGTCTTTGTGCCTTCGTGGTTCAATTTACTTTCAAATAATCAAGAATTGCTTTTGCTCCATTCTTTCCATCCTCCACCGCATCAACAACTTCCTTACCTCCATTTACCGCATCACCACCAGCAAATACGCCGGCGAGATTTGTTGAATAGGCATCATCAATTGAAATTTTTCCTTTTGAATTTTTAATTCTTAATTCTTCAATCAATCCTTCAAACGGTACCTGCCCTGCTGCCTTGATCACCATATCAACATCCAACACAAAAGTTTCACCGGTATCAACAGGACTTCTTCGTCCACTTGCATCGGGTTCACCTAATATCATTTTACTGCAAACCAATTGCTGAACTTTACCATTACCCTTCACTTCTTTCGGTGCAGCAAGCCAGATAATCTCACAGCCATCAAGCTTCGCAATGTTTAGTTCAAATTCTGTGCACGGCATTTCATCCTGTGTTCTTCTATAGACCATCGTTACTTCTTTTGCACCTAACCGTTTGGCCTGTGTTGCTGCATCAATCGCAGTCATGCCCATTCCTATCACGGCGACTTTATCTCCAACAGGAACTGAGGAATAACCTTTATCTCTTATATCATAAATAAATCCTATCGCATCAATCACACCTTCCAGCTCTTCACCGGGAATATCCAAATTCCTTGCAATACCCACACCGATGCCGAGATAAACTGCATCATAATTTTTTTGCAAATCAGCTAATGAAATATTTTTTCCAAGTTCATGGTTGTATTTTACTTCAATACCACCAAGAGCCGTTATATAGTTCACTTCATCTTCACAAAACTGTGGTGTGACTTTATAGGCAGCGATTCCATAAGTCATCAATCCACCGCCTTTTGCTTCTTTTTCAAAAATGGTGACATCGATTCCTTCTCTTGATAATATATGAGCACAGCTTAATCCGGCTGGACCGGCACCGACCATTGCTACTTTTTTGCCCCCATCCCCTAAAGGGGAGTTGGGAAGTTTCTTTCTTTCAAATAACTGCCATTTCTTCTCCATCGCCATTGCCGTTGAATACTGTTGCAGTCTTGCGATCTGGATCGGTTCTTCTTCCAATAAGTTAAATACACAGGCACCTTCGCACAATTTTTCTACAGGGCAAACTTTAGAGCAACCGGCCCCAAAAATGTTTGATGAAAAAATAGTGTGCGCAGATCCCTTGACATTATCCGTAGTTATTTGTTTAATGAACTTGGGTACATCAATATGCGTAGGACAACTTTTTGTACATGGCGCATCATAACAAAACAAACAACGATTTGCTTCTACCACCGCTGCCGTCTTATTCTCAAACGGCGGACGAATGTCGGCGAAGTTCGCTTCATACTGCTCTTTCGATAATCTGTTGCTCTCTATCATTTTGTTTAATTTAGAATTATGAATTCTGAATTATGAATGCCAAAACATCACGCCACATTCATAATTCATAATTCTAAATTCATAATTCGACTAGCTTCCCATAAGTTTCAGGTCTCCGATCTCTGAAAAATTGCCACACACTTCTCACCTCTTCAATCATATCCAAATCAAACTCTGCAATAAGTAATTCATCTTTGTCCTCACTTGCCTGTGCAAAAATTTGTCCCCGGGGATCAACGAAATAACTGCTGCCATAAAACTTACCGAGGTTCCATGGCTTTTCCGTTCCTACCCTATTGATGCATCCCATAAAATAACCGTTGGCAGCAGCATGTGCCGGCTGTTCCAGCTTCCATAAATATTGAGATAAACCGGCAACTGTTGCGGATGGATTGTAAACGATCTCGGCTCCATTCAATCCTAATATTCTCGCGCCATCGGGAAAATGCCTGTCGTAACATATATACACTCCAACCTTTGCATACCTGGTTTGAAAAACCGGGTAGCCAAGATTGCCAGGCTTAAAGAAAAACTTTTCCCAAAAACCTGATGTATGCGGAATATGATTCTTTCTATACTTACCTAAATATTTTCCATCGGCATCAATCACTGCCGCCGTATTGTATAATACACCGGCCTGCTCTTTCTCATAGATCGGTACGATCACCACCATATTATACTTCTTTGCATACTCCGCCATTCGTTCTGTTATCGGGCCGGGAACTGACTCTGCACTTTCATACCAGGCTTTATCTTGTCCCGGACAGAAATAAGGCGTGTTAAAAATTTCCTGCATACAAAGTATCTGGACTCCCTTTTTTCCTGCTTCTTCGATCAATGGAATATGTTTTTGCACCATAGCTTCTTTGATCTCTGCAATTGTTCCTTCACCTTCAGATTTCGGAAGACTCATTTGTATTAATCCGGATTTAATAATTCTGGGCATGATGTATAATTATGAATTTAGAATTATGAGTTATGAATTAGAGAAATATCTTTCTTTGGTTGTGAGAATAATACTGTTTAAAATCCTTACTATTTCATCACATGAATTGTTTAACCTATTAAATTCATCGTTTGTAATATAATCGCTGTCTTTCAATAAATTTAACCAGTAAGACGTTTCCCTAGCCTCTTTTACAGCAACCCCGAGTTTATGAACAAAATCTTTTTTTGATTCGCCGGCGGCAACCGCTTCGTGAATGTTTGCACCAATAGAAGTTCCGCTTCTCAGAATTTGTTTAGAAAGAACAAATTCCTTCTTATCAATAAGTGATTTATAAAGCTGAATGATTTGCAATGCAAATGCATAAGATTTCTGTACAATTATATTGTCTTTCTCTTCATTCATAATTCAAAACTCATAATTCTAAATTACCTGAGACACTTTATTACGTTTTATAAATTTACCATATCCTTTTTGCAATAAACATTTTCCATCATCGATCGCAACCTGTCCGCGTAAAAGAACAGTTTTCACTTTACCAGTCATTTCCCAGCCCTCATAACCACTGTAATCAACATTCATGTGATGTGCATTAGCTGATAATGTATGCTTCTCATGCGGATCAAAGATGACAATATCTGCATCGCTTCCTATTGCGATTGTTCCTTTCCTTGGAAACATCCCGAAGATCTTTGCCGGGTTAGTACAGGCAACTTCAACATATTTATTCAACGTGATCCTGTTCTTCGCTACACCTTCGCTGAATAATAACTCCATCCTATTCTCAATTGCGGGATGACCATTTGGAATTTTTGAAAAATCTTTTTCACCCATTTTCTTTTGCTCCCACATAAAGGGGCAATGATCAGTGGCGACCACTTGCACTAATCCTTGATTAATCCCTGCCCATAGGGTTTCCTGGTCCTTTTTTTCTCTTAGCGGCGGACTCATCACCCATTTCGCCCCTTCAAAATCCTTTTCATACAACGAAGCATCAAGAATCAAATATTGAATACAGGTTTCTACAAAAACTTTTTGATTTCTTCTTGTGGCGTTACGAACTGCATTCAATGCTCCTTCGCATGTTAAGTGAACAATATATCCTGGACAACCTGTATAATGCGACATATCAACAAATCTTTCTGCGGCTTCAGCTTCTGTTACTTCTGGTTGTGACAAATAATGATACAACGGAGAAAGTTTTCCTTCGGCCCTGTGTTTGGCGATCAAATAATCGATCATGTCACCATTAGTCGCATGTACATTGATCAATCCTCCATGCTGTTTTACTTCTTCCATCAATCCAATCATCTGCCGGTCATCGATCATTAGTGCACCTTTATATGCCATAAAGGTTTTAAAAGAACTGATCCCTTCTTTTTCAATAAAGTCTTTGATCTCTGTTTTTGTGTTTTCATTAAAATCTGTAACCGCCATGTGAAAACTATAATCGCCTATACAATTACCATCGCTTCTTCCTTTCCATTCATCTAATGCTGATCGTAAACTATTCCCCTGCTTCTGTAAAATAAAATCGATCACCATCGTCGTTCCGCCAAACAAGGCAG
>JAICGN010000207.1 GCA_025923075.1 Chitinophagaceae bacterium | reverse complement strand
GGAGTTGTTTTAAGAACTCTGTGTAGTGCTACGCTGTTGGTTGACATATAAATTCTTTAGACAAAATTAAGTGTGGTGTACGAATTATGCTTTACGAAAATCAGGCTGTGGTTTATCCCCCGCTGGCGGGGGCCGGATGGTCGACCTTTTTGAATTATCGAATGGGGATGGACTAAATGCGCAACCTAAATATCCACCCCTAGTTGTAGACTCACTTATGCTGTAGTACTTCCCCCGCCAGCGGAGGATAATGTGCACTCCGCTATTCGATCAATATTGTTGCTGTAAGAACTATGGATTTGAATTCGGCCGGCCAAAATATAAAACATATCCATCTGCATCTGTTACTTCAAATCCCCGCAAACCATTATCGTTGTCCATGAGGGGTTGAAGAAAATCAACATTACGTGACGAGAATTCTGCCGCCAGTGCATCAGGATCGGGGACATGAAGGTAAGCATCCCAGCGGGCAATGCCTTGTTTGATATCGCGTGTGTGGTTCGGCACGGGATCGACACCAACATCCTTCATCATGATCATCGCCGCACCACGTTGAACAATGCCGAAGAAGATATCATCGTCATTGGGTCCCTGAAACGTGATGTCGAACCCGAGACGGTCACGATAAAATGCCAGCGCTTCGGGAACATTCTTTACGATGAAGAATGGCGCAATGCCGGTAATTTGTGTTTTAGTCATGCGAGTTTCGGGTTTTGGATTGAATCTTACTATTTATAACTATGGTTGCTTCAAATAGAGTGTCATTGTGCTAAAATCAATAATGGCTTTGCCTGTTTTTAGTATATCAACACCGATTATCCCAAATATCTCATCATGGGCTCCTACTCGTGCTAAGGATTCCCACGCAGTTCCCAGCGACATTACAGCGACAACTAGGTTGTCCATTTTAAAATTATTAATTTCAAGTTTATTGTTATAAGATGGTATATTCTCAATACTATGTGCACCGACGCCACCTCCTGTTAATGCAGTTTCATCATAGTTAAGCGTTAATCTTAATGTATCCAATTGTTTGGCATCAACAACAGTTTGGCCCGCGCCGGAGTCAAGAATATAAACACCATCGACGTCATTTATTTTACCATCTATAAGCAGTAGCCCACTTACATTCTGGCGAACTGGGATGGCTATATATCCCATCGAAGTAAGAAAAAGAGTTATGTTTTCTGTGGTTGTTAGTTTTTGATCCATTTTTATTCATATTATTTATCTGCTTATCACTTGCCTTGTTACTTACGCCCCGCTTTGCGAAAGTTTAGTAGAGAAAGTTATATCATTTTTTAATTGTGGCTGCGGAGAGCTATAGAAGAAAAATACCTAATTGGAACGGCTTACCATTTCCCTTGCAAGAATTCCAAAACCCGTCTTGTAAAATCATTTTCATTGCCAGGGACTACAGGAGGTACATGTCCGCCATTCGGAACAATCCAAAGTCGCGCTCCCCGGATATTTTGAAACATTTCCCATGCATTAGATACCGGAGCGATCTCATCATCATCGCCATGAATAATTAATGCTCTTGCTTTAACCGTCGCCAATACATCTGGTGTGAATGACGGGTCGCCATATAATTTTCTGAAATTCCAGAATTGACGCGCAAGCAAGGACGCTTTTTGGCTTCCATGAGCTTTGACCTGGTTCTGGTTGAGTGGATTTTTATCTGGATCAGCTACAGACGAAATGATATTCCTTGTTGTTTCTGAATAATAAACCTGTCCTCCGATTATTACTATTTTCTTTGCCAACGCAGGTCTTATCGTAGCAATATATAGCGTAATAAAACCTCCGGAACTTATTCCCATAATGTTAGCTGAATCAATGCGCAATGCATCCAGTACTCCAATTATATACTCCGCAGCTTTTTTGTGTAGATAAACGTCAGTAGTATCCATCTGGTCTGACCTGCCATGCCCGGGTAGATCCATTGTGATCAGTCTATGAGATTTTGACAGCTCAAATTTAAAAGGTTCCCAATCAGAACCCGTCCTGCCAAATCCATGAAGCAATAACAATGGCATACCCCTGCCCGTATCTTCGTAATAGAACTTAATCTTGTTAATTGTTGCAAATTTTCCATTTGGACCAACCGGTTTTTGAGCCGGTACGCTTGAACTAATTAAGAACGATACCACGACCCATGATGCAGACAAGAATGAAGTATGTTTTCTCATGTTAAGGAATTTAATGGGTGAGAGACCTTCTTTACCAGGATTAAGTGAACAAAGCATATTAAATGTAGACAATTCCACTTCGTAAAGCAAAATCGGATAAACCTTCAAACGGAGTTGTTGCTGCGAAGAACTACGGAAGGAAGATGTAATCCCTCTTCATTCAATTATGTTATACTGGTTGCGGGACAAGAAACTCAACGGACGGAAAATCTGATTTTCCTTACTTCCTTAAAATCTTCTCCATAGTCTTTCCCCTTGCCAATTCATCAACCAACTTGTCTAAATAACGAATCTTTTGCATGAGTTTGTCTTCGATCTCTTCCACACGATATCCGCAAATGACACCTGTAATTTTTGAAACGTTTGGATTCAATTGTGGTGCCTGGGTGAAAAAGGTCTCAAAATCAGTTTTCTTGTCGATATGTTGTTGCAATGTTTGTTTATTATACCCTGTTAGCCAAAAAATAATGGCATCCACCTCTTCTTTTGTACGGCCCTTTTTCTCCGCTTTAGTAATGTAATGCGGATAGACACTGGCGAATGACATTCTGTATACTCTTGTATTATCCATTTTATTCAGAATTATTTATCAAGTTAATTTACTCACTTTTTTTTATTTTTTCTTGGTGTTTGGAAAAATTGCACGCGAAAGGAAGGCAATAAACACCACAGCGCTACAGTTGAGCAATGACTTCATAAGTTTTCACTGATACCAATGTAACCGGCGCACCAGGCGGCGGCCCCTGGGATCCGATCAGCTTCGCTGTTTCGATGGCATTAGCTTGTGTATCGTAAAGTTGAACAGCTCTAAGCATATCTCCATTCATATCCCGCAGCCAGTATGCCGCTACAATACCTTCATGAGTTTTTGCCCTTGGTACAACCATATTGTTAAGCATGTTGTTTGCTTCTTCCTCCCGGTTGAGATCAACCTTTACATCTATAATGACTCCGTACATATGCTGTTTGTTTTCTGAAAAGTTAGTTCATTTTTCTAGTTGTTGCTGCGAAGAACTATGGAAAGACGCTGGTACTGGAAACACCAACAAAATCGCAAGAAAGTTTATCTTCATTGAATTATGGTGTTCGCTTTGCAGATTTTATTTGTATTGGCATTGATTGTCTTAATAATTCTGTTTGTTTTTAGGATAAGCAGAACAAAAAAGACCAGTCAACTGCCTGAAAATTACAAGGGAGTACTTACTGATTACGTAAAATTTTACCGGCAACTTGATGAAGAGGGAAAAGAAAAATTTGAAAAAAGGGTAGATCATTTTTTATCTGCTGTAAAAATAACGGGTGTAAATGCTGTTGTAGAAGATATTGACCGGCTTTTAATTGCCGCCGGTGCTATTATTCCCGTTTATCGTGTCCCCGACTGGCAATATATAAACCTGCATGAAGTTTTATTATATCCCGGGACGTTCAATGCAGATTTTGACCAGTCGGGATCAGATCGAGATATTGGAGGGATGGTAGGCACCGGTGCGCTGCAACATGTAATGATCATTACTAAATGGCAATTAAGACAAGGATTTATTAATAGCAATGATGCCCACAACACCGCCATTCATGAGTTTGTGCATTTGATAGATAAAATGGATGGAACAATGGACGGTGTTCCTGAAATAATTTTGGAGCGAAAATATGTGCAGCAATGGAAGCAACTTATGAATACAACTATTGAACAAATGAAAAATTATGGATCAGACATTGATTTTTACGGAGCCACTAACACTGTCGAGTTTTTTGCGGTCATTTCTGAATACTTTTTTGAGCAGCCTGAATTATTAAAAGCAAATCATCCTGAGTTGTATGAAATGCTTGGAAGGATATATAAAATAACGGGATGATAAACTATTATTCTATTGTTGCTTCAAAACTATGCTTTAGGAAAATGAGACTGCATAATGTCCCTCCCGATAGCTATCGGGAGGGGGCGGATGGTCGATCCTTATAAATTATCAACTGGGGGTGACAAAATGTTTCTGCTTCTTGTAATTCCAATACATGTCTGACGAATACAGGATTGAAAAGATTGGTTCGCAGGGTTGATCGCAGTTCATATCCACCCCCACTTGAAGTTTCATTTATATTGAAGTACTTCCCCCGCCAGCGGGGGATAGTGCACACTCCGCTATTAGATCAATATTGGCGTTGCGAATAACTATGAATCTTGTTAGCGGTATGGCGTTTTGTATTTCCCTGGCCTCTGTATTGAATTTTGTCCGTTCCCTACTATTCCTCCGCAGGTTCCCATAATTGAATTTTGTTTCCTTCAACGTCTAAAATATGAACGAATTTTCCATATTCATAGGTCTCAATTTTGTCAACAATAGGTACGTTTTCCTTTTTTAATTCTTCAACCAATGCTTCTAAATTTTCCACTCTATAGTTTATCATAAAGTCCTTTGTTGATGGTTCATAGAGTTTTGCAGTTTCGGAATTAAGGTTCCATTGTGTAAGTCCTTTCTTTTTGCCTTCTGCATCCTGGTACCACTCAAAAGATGCTCCATACTGTCCTGCATCGATTCCTAAATGTGTTCTATACCACTCTTTCATTTTATTAGGATCTTTGCATTTGAAAAAAATGCCGCCAATGCCTGTTACTTTTTTCATATAGCTTGGGTATTAAGTTGTTTTGTATTGCTCTTTCTTTTTAAAATTAATGAACTGATAAGCGTTACGATCAACCCGACCGGTAAAATTATTGCGTACGTCATCATCGCATTAAAGAATGGATTTTTATACATCCTGTAAAAATTTGCCATTTCCTTTGTTTTCTCATCTATCTCTACCTGGTTTGCTCCGCTTGCTTTCAGCTTGTCAAGCTCGTATGCAAAGGATTTTTCTATAAAACCGGGGGGCATGAAAAAAAAATAGTCAATAAGCCAGGCGGCAACAAAAATTGTGGAAGCGATCAAAACCATCATGATCCCTAT
>JAICGN010000206.1 GCA_025923075.1 Chitinophagaceae bacterium | reverse complement strand
ATTCTGTGAAGACCTCGTAAATTTTATAAATAATGTAATTCGGTCTAAATAAGAAGCGCCAAATATCATTTAAGTACTGATTTGAGATAAATAGAACCGCCGGAAGCTCATTTGTTTTTTCTACAGCGGTTCTAATTTTTTAGAGCGATCGCAAGCAACCTATTGCAAAAAGACAGCGATTTATCTACAAACTCAAAACAATCAGTATGAAACGTTTATCATCAATCGCCCTGCTTTGTATGTTCATAAATTCTTTTGGCCAGGAAGATTCAATAGCAATTAGCACGCCTCAAAAAGTTGAGGGCACGCCTACAAAAGTTTTCTATTCCCAGAAACTCATCAATGCGAAGACGGTCGAAGTATTAAGGAAAGGTATTCTGGAATTCAACGTAGGTCATAATTTTGGTGACATTGCGGGTGAAAATGGAGGTATAGATAAATTCTTCGGCTTGGATAATACTACCGATGTACGCATAGGTTTCCAGTTAGGGCTAAGTGATAAATTTAATGTGGTTGCGGCAAGAACAAAAGGCCTGTATGTTACGCAGAATTGGGAGTTGGGAGTTAAATGGCAACTTTTGCGCCAGATGGACAATGATCCTTCACATCCCCTTTCGTTAACTATCTATGCCAATGATGTTGTGTCTTCACAGAAAGCGTCTCCCTTGCCTGACCAGGAAACATCGTTCGAGGATTTCGGAGACCGGCACAGCCAGATAGTACAACTGATGCTGGCAAGAAGAATGGGCAAAATAAGCTTACAGCTTAACCCGCTGTACCTGCATACAAATCTTGTCGCTCCTTATGACCAGGAAAATATTTTTGCTTTGGGAGGTGCAGTCAGACTTCCCTTGAGCAAGAAAATAATTCTTATTGCTGATTATTATCATCCGTTCCGATCGCAGAGCACCATAGATGGCTACGAAGCAGAAGGGATCAAACTGTATGATCCTTTTGGTATCGGATTCGAGATCCTCACAGAAGGGCATATATTTCACTTGAATTTTACTAACGCTACTGAAATCCTCGAGAATCGTTTTATTCGTAAAACAGTTACTAACTGGGGTGATGGAGAATTTCGCTGGGCATTTACAATATCAAGAAACTTTGTTTTGTTCAGGGATAAAAAGAAACCATAATCTGACTAAATCAGCCATTCAACTTCTCCAAACTTAAATCTTTCCTCTATCGAATGTTGCGTAATCAATTGACCTGTTTCTGAAACGCCTTTAATTGTCGTTTCAAAAAGACGATTATTTTTTTTCAATCTTACTTTTTTGTCTCTTTTGTAAAGATGACGTTGATAATAGGTAAATAAGTGTTCAAACTTGCCGGCCATTAGCAATTGATAGTTCTTTTCAAGAACGGAACAAATCTCTTTAGCCAGCATCACCGATTGAAAATTTTTACCCGTTATTTGTTTTAGGGAAACCGGATTAGGTAGATCCGCAGAAAAACTCGTTTGGTTGATGTTTATACCTATTCCCACAACAGCCCATTTCCACTGTGGCTGCTCATTTTTGTTTCCTGAGTCTGAAGTCCGAACTACATTTTCAATCAGCACACCTCCTGCCTTCCTGTCACGCCAATAAAGATCATTTGGCCACTTTATTTTTGTTTCGTCACCAGCGTAATTGGAAAAAAATTCATAAACACTCACAGCTACGCAAACACTTAGTTTAAATTGGTCTTGAATCCGTAGCGGGTAAGGATTTAACAGAATGCTAAGAGCCATATTTGCCCCTTTTTGAGACAGCCAATTCTTACCACGCTGACCCTTACCGGCTGTTTGTTCCTGCGTAAATATGGACATACCATGTTGAGCTTCACCCTGCCCCTCCGGCAGTTGATTTCCTTGAACAAGGCCCATGGCATATTTGTTGGTACTATCTATAGATTGCAGCTCGATAAACGGCCTTCCAATTGGATTGCCGGGAGATGGTAGTGGCAATTAATTACTATTTTTGACAAAGTAAATCAGTTTTCGGGTACTAGTTGTTTGTTACAGGTAAAATGATACAAATAGCTAATAACAAGTAACCGGCAAAAAACAAATAAAACCTCAAACCTAAAAAACAAATTATTGGAACAATTGTCAGTATTGGCTACACGAAAAAAGAAAAGTACGGTCCGGTTAACAAAGAATTCAAAACTCATAAAAACCATCATCAACGCCATACAGGAGAAAAAAGGTGAAAATATCATTTCACTTGACCTGAGAAAAGTAAATGAAGCTGTTGCAGACTTTTTTATTATTTGTGAAGCAGGAAGCCAGCCGCAGGTAAGGGCTATATCGGAATTTGTTGAACACGAAATAAAAGAGAAATGTAATGAATCTCCGTATCGCCATGAAGGCATGAAAAACCTGCAATGGGTTTTAATCGATTACGTGAATGTGGTCGTGCATGTAATGCTCGAGGAAACAAGGAAGTTTTACAAGCTCGAAGAAATGTGGAGTGATGCAGTGACCCAGGAACATGATGAAAACTAATGGACTTATATTATAGTATTTTAAATTAAAAAACCTTAGGAACAGTTTAACTGGGAGAGGGAAAAAAGAAAAAATGTCACAAGAACAATTCAATAAAAACGAAAAACAGTTTCCACGGTTTCAACCAAACCGTGATGACAATAATAAGAAAGGCGGACCTAAGTTCAGCAGCTATTGGATATGGGCAATATTATTAGCAACGGTAATTGGATTCAGTATTTATGGACCGTTTGCAAAAAAATATCAACAGATCACGGTTGGAGATTTTAAAAACATGCTGCAGCGGCACCATGTTGAAAGATACGTCGAAGTGACTAACAAGAATATAGTTAGGGTTTCCATTAAGAAGGACAGCCTTAAGTATTATGCAGACAAATTGCCAACAAGCCCTATCTCGAATAAAAAAGACGAGAAACCGCCCCAATTTACTTTTGAATCAAATGACCGATTCAGGGAGGAGATCCTGGATTTTAAAAAACAGAATCCCGCTTATTTTCCAAATGAGCTCGATCAAATTTATGATCCCTATGTTTCCGAAAAAGATAGTAACTGGTTTTCTGGCATGCTTAATTTTCTTTTGCCGGTTTTGTTGTTTCTGGCCATCTGGATCTTGTTGATGCGCAAAATGAGTGGCGGTGCAGGAGCAGGCGGTGGCCCCGGTGGAATTTTTAATATCGGCAAGTCGAAAGCTACTTTATTTGACAAAGGAACAAAAGTAAATATCACGTTTGCTGATGTTGCAGGTCTTGATGAAGCGAAAGTGGAAGTGATGGAAATCGTTGACTTTTTAAAGAACCCTAAAAAATATACAAATCTCGGGGGTAAAATACCAAAAGGTGCGTTGCTTATTGGACCTCCGGGTACAGGTAAGACCTTACTGGCAAAAGCAATGGCAGGCGAAGCGCAGGTTCCTTTCTTTAGCTTAAGTGGTAGCGATTTTGTGGAGATGTTTGTTGGCGTTGGTGCCAGCCGTGTTCGTGATTTGTTTAAACAAGCCAGAGAAAAAGCGCCATGTATTATTTTTATTGATGAGATAGATGCGATTGGTCGTGCACGGGGAAAGAACGTGATGATGAGCAATGATGAAAGGGAAAGCACCTTAAATCAATTGCTGGTAGAAATGGATGGCTTTGGAACCGATGCAGGTATTATTGTCCTTGCGGCTACGAACCGTCCGGATGTATTGGATAATGCGTTGCTTCGTCCTGGTCGTTTCGACAGGCAAATTTCAATAGATAAGCCCGATTTGAAAGGAAGGGAAGCGATATTCAAGGTGCACTTGAAACCAATCAAGATCTCTGATAAAGTTGATATTCATAAACTGGCTGAGCAAACTCCGGGATTTGCAGGTGCCGATATTGCAAATATTTGTAATGAAGCAGCATTGATCGCAGCAAGGAAAGGAAAACAGTCAGTAGAGATGGCCGATTTTCAGGATGCGGTAGACAGGGTGATAGGTGGTCTTGAAAAGAAAAATAAGATCATACTACCCGAGGAGAAAAAAATTATCGCATTTCACGAAGCTGGTCATGCTATATGTGGATGGTATTTTGAACATGCTTACCCCTTATTAAAAGTTACGATTGTACCGAGAGGAACGGCTGCATTGGGTTATGCTCAATACACGCCAAAAGAACAATACTTATATAATATTGATCAATTGATGGATCAGATCTGCATGACACTGGGCGGTCGTGCAGCTGAAGACATTTTCTTCGACAAAATTTCTACCGGTGCACAGAACGATCTACAGCAGATAACAAGAATTGCTTACTCAATGGTCACGGTTTATGGCATGAATGATAAAGTAGGAAGAGTAAGTTTTTATGATCCTCAACAGGAAAATTCATTTACAAAGCCCTATTCTGAAGAGACATCAAAAATAATCGATCAGGAAGTACGCAAGCTGATAGATGATGGATACGCAAGAACAAAAAAATTGCTAATAGAAAAGAAAGAGCAAGTAAGAATCGTTGCTGAAGCATTATTAGAAAGAGAAGTCCTTTTCCAAAGTGACGTAGAAGCGTTGATAGGTAAAAGACCATTCGAAGAGAAAAAAGTCCTTGATGTTCCGATCCCAGAACCAATCGTTGAACAGCCAAAGCCTTTTGAAAAACCTGCAGAAAAGAGTTCGCCTGAAGGAGCGGAAGGCGCCGGACCTGGAGTATTCCCGTTGCCGGCATAATCAAATAAAAGAGAATGAAATTTTCTCCATCAAAAGAATCAATTCTCAAAAAAATTCGAAAGGCGTTGAGTCATTCAACGCCTCTTCCTTTTCCACAAAGTGAGGGCAATCAACCTGTATTTTCTCCATCATCAGAAGAACTCGAAGTAGTATTTGCTGAACAATTCAATGCATTGGGGGGCCGGTTTATATTTTGTGTCAATCGGCAGGAGCTCGCTTTTCAATTCAATAGTTTGATCAAAAAAAGTGATTGGCAAAAAGTTTATTGTGTTGAAAACAGGATAAAGGAGATCGTTGGCACTTCGGCAGAAGAAAGATTTACTGATAAAGATCTTGCTAACTGTGATGTCAGTGTTACCGGTTGCGAATGTCTTGTGGCACGCACCGGAAGTATCGTAATGAGTGCTGCCCAGGCTTCCGGCAGAACAACAAGCATTTATGCGCCAATTCATATTTGCGTCGCCTT
>JAICGN010000205.1 GCA_025923075.1 Chitinophagaceae bacterium | reverse complement strand
TCCGAAGGAGAGGGAGGCCAGGCTACTTATTATTTTTCAGCTTGTGTACTAACAAATCATCGGCATCACTTTGCTCACCATTAAATCATAGTTGATGTGGAAGAATAAAATGCCGGCGGCCTCTCCCTCGTTCCCTCTCCTGAAGGAGAGGGAGGCCAGGCTACTTATTATTTTTCAGCTTGTGTACTAACAAATCAACAGCATCACCTTGCTCACCATTCAATCATAGTTGATGTGGTAGAATTGAAGCTTGGCTTTGCAATGCTGCACCGCCCCTTCTCCTTCGGAGAAGGGGACGGGGGATGGGGCTCCCTTTCTCCTTTGGAGAAGGGGAAGGAGGAAGGGGGAAGGGGCCGCCGTCTTTTACACTTTCACCTCTTTCCATTTTCCTTTCTTAAAATAATACCATGCTGCCAGTGCTAAAAAAGTTTCAGCGACAGGTATTGCAATAAATGCTCCCGTTGGCCCCATATTAAATCCTTTTGCCAGGAGATAGGCTAATGGTATTTGAAACAACCAGAATGAAAAGAAGTTTAGCCATGTTGGTGTCCTGGTATCACCGGCTCCATTCAATGCCTGGATCATCACCATCCCGATACCATAAAAAATAAAACCGGCACCCATAATTTGTAACGATTGTGCACCATAGGCAAGGTCTTCGGGTTCAGTTGTAAAAATGCTGATGATCGGTTTTGCAAAAAAGATAAACAACAGCATCACACCTGTCATAAAAAAAGCATTATACTTTGTCGTCAGCAATACACTTTGCTCTGCCCTGTCCGGCCTTTTAGCACCAAGGTTTTGTCCTACTAATGTTGCAGCTGCATTACTTAGCCCCCATGCCGGTAAAATAAAAAACACAAGATTGCGAATAGCGATCTGGTAACCGGCTGAGGCATGTGTGCCCCCGGTTGTAGCTACCAATTGTGACAATACGATCCAGCTTCCTGAAGCAATGATGAATTGAAACGTAGCGGGCCATGCAATTTTTATCAATGATTTCATTACGGGGAAATCAATAACAAAATGTTCCCTGCCAAGATTGATCGTGCTCTTCTTATTCCAGAACAGGTGATAGCATTGATATAATACACCCATACCGCGACCAATCGTTGTTGCAATTGCAGCACCTTTCAATCCTAATGCAGGGAATGGACCCCATCCTGTAATGAGGGCAGGGCAAAGAAAAATATTTATTAAGCTGGCAAGCCATAAACTTCTCATGGCGATCGCTGCATTACCGGCGCCACGAAATATTCCATTTATCAAAAAAAGAAGAATGATCACCAGGCTTCCACCCAGCATGATGCGGGTAAAGACGGTCCCTTCTTCCACCACCTCAGGTGTGGCACCCATAATGCGAAGAATGTCGGGTGCAAAAATTACTCCCACAATGCTGATGATAACAGTTACAATTAAAGCCATGATCAATACCTGCATACCGGCATGTGCAGCAGCAGCAGGATCTTTTTCACCTACTCGTCTTGCCACCATTGCGGTAGCGGCAATACTTAAGCCGATCGCGAGTGAATAAATAATCGTAATCACAGATTCGGTCAGGCCAACAGTTTGTGTTGCATTTGATCCGATATGTTTGCTTACAAAAAATATATCGACAACGGCAAATACGCTTTCAAGACTCAGCTCGAGTATCATAGGAATTGCGAGCAATACAATTGCCCCGCGGATACTTCCCTGGGTATAATCATATTCCGCTCCCCGAAGCGATTGCCCGATCAGTGAGATAAAATGATAAAATTTGTTTTTATGTACAGTTTGGTTCTGCATGGTTGAAAATTGAAAATTTAAAAGTGAAAATTGAAAATGAAAGGCAGCAACAGGATGTTGCTTTGTTGACTCACGAAATTTTCGGTTCTTATAATTGGGGGCGAACCCTATCTGCCGTTAGGCAGGCATGCAGATCTTCATATTCTAAAATTAGAGAAGCAAAGCTAAGGGAAACCTTTTAACCGGCAAATCTTAATGCCGATAAATATTGATGAATGTATTTATCTTTTTGTTTGCGGCGGTATTGGAGGATAAAGCGGGGATGTGGTAAGGGGATGATTTCACCGAACCATTTGTATTTATTATTTAAGCCGGATAGAAACTTAAAATTCTTTTCCCCGCCAATGCAAATACATCTCTCGGTATTGAAACCCAGTGCCACCTGTCGGTTGGTACAGTCAACGATAAATGGAGTTACGGCCTCCAATAATTTTTTGTCATCATAGTAATTAATGTTCTTGCCTGCCGGTGTTTTGTGAATGGCTTCCTTTTGTGCGGACGACGCAGGGTTAAGCCGGATGTCTTGCTTTCGCGCAGATGGCTGAGTACTACGCGGGGTGCCATCCCCTCCTTTGGAGGGTTTAGGGGTAGGTCCCGAAGTCGATGAGGTCACAAATCCAAGCGGACAAACCGCTCCGATAAACCAATCCTGGTAAAATTTTTCTGGACCGCCATATTCATCGATCATATCATAAATAAATTCAGCGGATAGTTCTGAGGAAAGTTTAAAGTGATGATCGATGCCACAGGCGTGTTTTAATTGTTTAGGAGCGGTAAAATTTACACCGGTGATCCCGGCGCCGAATCGGCCGGGATTGATGCCCAGCATCAGGCTGCGTTGCTTATGATCATCAAAGTATTTAGTAAAAAACTTTTTTGACAGTTCTCTTACCTGTTCATCTTTTTGCGGGAACAATATTTCGATGCCTTTGGGCAGGTGGGGTGGTTTTAGTGACCCGTAAAAGCCGGTTAATTTATCTGCCATTGAATACATCGTGCAAATATCCCCGAATTATTTTATTTACTTTTTGCCTTGATGCAAAAAGTAACAAAAAAATCAAGGCCAAACCAATCGCTCCGCTGGTTTGGCCGGGCCAACGCACATGAACAGTCATTAAAGAATGTAAATACCTTTTGTCTTCGAACTGATAGTTTGAAGTTGTTGCTTCGTGCAATGCGAAGCTCATGGAGGCGCTGTCTTTTTCGTTTGCAATCTTTAAAGATGTAGATGGTTTATGGAAGACGAAAAAGAAGGCGCTGGAAAATTTTTCATTAATCGGAGGATGGAAGGGTGGGTGATCGTCTAGCGCCTTGTTCCGTCCCTTATTTGAAACAACCTGCATTATTAAAGAATGGAGGGACGGAACACAGCGCCTTTAGAGTTTTCAATCAAACACGAAGCGAACTGTTCGTTCTTAAAATTTATGTTCTGTAGATGATAAGAATTGTTTAGCTCAGTTAACAGTAGCACTGAAGCTTAATCACGGCGTCCCGGCAATGGCTGTCCCGATAGCTATCGGGATCATTGCCGGGTGTGCTTTTCTTTGGCACTTTCTTTTGCACAAGCAAAAGAAAGTGCATATGTAATAACCCTTGCTTCCTTTCTTTTCTTTGTCTTGATACAAAGAAAAGAAACAAAAGAAAAATCAAGCCCGGCCCGATGCTCCGCCGGCCGGGCTGGCCAACGCACATGAACAATCGTCAAAGAATGTAAATACATTTTGTCATCGAGCTGATAGTTAGAAGCTGTTGCGTCGTGTTTAAGTGCAACTCAAGGAGGCGCTGTGTTCCGTCCTGGCATTTTTTAATAATGTAAGTTGTTTTAATTACGGGACGGAACAAGGCGCTAGATCATTACTAAAATTGGACTTCCATCTGCTTCAAGATAAGGAAGCAGAGTCTTCAAACCTCGGTTGTTCAGCACTGTTGATATTTTTATAAACCCACATTTTATTGTTTCCATACATTTATTGTTAAACCACCATTTATGCCATTCATTAAACTTTTATTAGTGCTGGCGTTCGCCGGGCTGATACCGACTGCAAAAGATAACGTCTCTCAACAAGCAACGATGCAAGCCGCCGCACCTGCTGCTCAGGAATTTTTTAAATACATAAGAACTCATCGCCAGGCAAAAAACATCGTGATCAACTGGGGAACGACATCGATAACAGGTGTGGATCATTTTGTTGTTTACCATTCAGAACTTGGCGATTTTTTTGATCCCATCGATCAAGTAGATCCTGATGGTACCTTGAAGTATTCATTTAAACATGAAGGGGTATTTCCCGGATATCATCATTATTATATTGCTGCAGTCATGACTACCGGGGCGACCGTGAATTCACAGGTTGATATTGTAAGGATAGTAGGTCATTGATCCGTTAATGATAATTTCTCTTCCTTCCGCGTTTTATAACGGGCCGGCATGCGTTACCTTTGTAGGGCTTGCCAATGAAACGATTGTTTCTTTTATTACCCGTTTGCGTCTGCTCGCTATACGGCGACGCACAGTTATCAATTTCAGATACGATAACTGATGGGCAAATCAATATTGTCAATCCAGTTGACGGGAAACTCACCGGTTATTATCCAAACGGGAATAAACAATACGAAGGGTATAAGCGTAAGGAAGAACTGCATGGTGCATGGAACAGTTGGTACCCCGATGGACAGCTGCTTGATGCAGGGTTACTTCACAAAGGAATTCCCGATGGTAAATGGTCCGGCTGGTATACAAATGGAAACCCGCGGTTCATAAGAACCTATGCTGCTGATAAATGGCTACAGTTACAGCAGGAGAAAACCCGCTATCATCCGAAGCGAGTGTCAATGCCCATCACCGAGTTATGGGTTAAAAATAAAAAGCAGGCAACAAAATATATCAATGCGATAAATACATTTTGCGATCCCGCTGCCTGTTTAAGAAACAGGAATGAAACTCTCGCCCAGAAACTAAACGGGAATGCTTCTGCAGATCATTATCATCCTTTATTTGAGAATGGGTTGTTACACGGACCATTTGTAAATTATTTCCCGGATGGTATGATTAAAGATTCAGGAGTTTACCGGAACGGCTTACCCGAAGATTTATGGATAAAATGGACAGATGACAAAAAGTTTTACTGGAAAGGTTTTTATCATCATGGCATGAAGAATAAGGAATGGAAATTATATTCCTCAACCAGCCGCCTGATCCGCATTTTGTTTTTCAAAGATGGAAAGTATGTGTGGAGAAAGGATATGATGGAAGGAGTTGAAGAAACTGCAGAAGAAATGTCCATTATCCCCCGCTGGCGGGGGAAGTACTTCGACCAAAACGATTCTTCAAGTGGGGGTGGACCTGGAGATCACAAATAAAAAAGT
>JAICGN010000204.1 GCA_025923075.1 Chitinophagaceae bacterium | reverse complement strand
TGTCCGGTTGTTCAGCATCATTGCAATCATCATTTTATTAATTGCATGCGTCAATTTTATGAATCTCTCCACTGCCCGTTCTGAAAAGAGAGCAAGGGAAGTCGGTGTGAGAAAAACATTAGGATCTGGTAAACGACAACTGGTATTTCAATTCTTTTCTGAATCCATCATCCTGGCATCGATAGCCTTTGTTCTTTCGGTACTAACAGTTTATCTTTTATTACCATTATTTAATGATCTCGTTGATAAACATTTGTCATTAAGTATTGCGGAACCGCTTTTCTGGATTGCTGCAATTGTATTGATACTTTTCACTGGTATTGTTGCAGGCAGTTACCCGGCTTTATACTTATCATCATTTAACCCGGTAAAGGTGTTAAAAGGAACTTTTCTTTCAGGAAAAAAGAGTGCATTGCCAAGACATATTCTTGTGGTAGGACAGTTTGCGATTTCCATTCTTCTTATTTCAGCAACAATAATTATTTATCAGCAGATACAGCATATTAAGGACCGGGATATTGGTTACGATCCCGACAACCTTATTATGGTCCCGGCAAGCGAGGATACGCAAAAAAATTATGCTGCAATAAAGGACGAATTGATGAAGACAGGAGTGATCAGCATCGTGAACAGGTCATTTTCTCCAATAACTGAAGTGTGGTGGAAAGCACCGGCTCCTGACTGGGATGGAAAACCTGCAGGTGGTGAGTTGATCGTTGCAAGTATGGCGACAGATGTTGATTACACAAAGACAATGGGAGTAAAGATTACTGAGGGAAAAGATTTCTCAGGCGTGCCCGCAGATTCTGCCAATATGATCATTAACGAAGCAGCTGTAAAAGCAATGCAGCTGAAAAACCCGGTTGGAACTCAACTTAGGTATGGGTCTAATAAGTACACTATCATTGGGGTTACAAGCAATGTTGTAATGGAGTCTCCATTCAAAGCCGTTGACCCAATGCTTGTTTATTTTGATCCCAATAACTCAAATTCAATAAACATCAGGTTAAAGTCTTCAGTAAAGCCACACGACGCCTTGAAACCCATTGAAACGGTATTTAAAAAATACAACCCTGCTTTTCCATTCGATTACAAATTTGTTGACGAGGAATTCGGTAGAAAGTTTTTGACGGAAAACCTGATCAGCAGGATCACCAACATATTTGCGGGGCTTGCCATTTTTATTTGTTGCATAGGTCTAGCAGGTCTTGCTTCATTTACTATCGAGAAACGTGTAAAAGAGATCGGCATACGTAAAGTCTTAGGCGCGACACTAGGTCAACTGCTGGCGCTTATTTCAAAAGATTTTTTAAAGCTTGTGTTGATCGCATTTGTTATTGCTACTCCGTTGGCATGGTGGTTTATGAATGATTGGCTTGAGAAATATCCTGACCGTATTACTATCAGCATTTGGTTATTCGGAGCAGTTGGCATGTTGATCCTTTTATTGGCGCTTGTGGTGGTGAGTTTGAATACGATGAAGGCAGCTATTACTAGTCCTGTTAAAAGTTTAAGAACTGAATAATTTTTTAATATCTAAACACTTGTTATGAAAAAGTATATCGCTCTCTTGCTGATGATTTGTCTTTACCAACTATCATTTGCACAAAACAATAAGGATGTCCCTTATTTAACAAAATCGTTATCCAATGAATCAATAAAGAATGTTGAAGCAACAACATCCGGAGGCAGTATTTCAGTCACCAGCGTATCAGCCGCCCAATCTAAGGTGGAAGTGTTTATCTGGCCGGCGAACCGTAACAAAAATGCAACTATTTCAAAGGAGGAAATTCAAAAGAAGTTAGACGAAGATTATGACCTCACAGTTTCTGTCAGCAATAATAAACTTTCAGCTATTGCCAAACCGAAACATAGAAATATGGATTGGGACAAAGGCTTAACTATTTCCTTTAAAATATATGTTACTGAAAATGTTTCGACCGAATTGACTACAAGTGGCGGAAGCATACATCTTACCGGATTGTCAGGAACTCAGGATTTTACTACAAGCGGCGGAAGCTTGCATGCTGAGAGATTGAAGGGGAATATAAGAGGTCGTACTTCAGGTGGTAGTATTCATGTAAAAGATTGTTCGGAAGAAGTTGATCTTTCAACCAGCGGTGGTAGCATCGAGGCTGATAACTGCACGGGAAAAATCAAACTGACTACTTCGGGTGGTTCATTGCAGTTAAGTAATCTGAATGGCACCATTGATGCTACCACCAGCGGTGGCAGCGTTCGTGGCCAACTTATCAAAGGAGAATTGGAAGCACACACTTCAGGAGGCAATATTGATCTTCAAAAATTATCATGCAGTCTTGAAACATCAACAAGCGGTGGGAATATTGATGTGCAAATAGCAGAGCTCGGCAAATTTGTTAAGATAAGCAATTCAGGTGGCAGTGTTGATGTGGAGCTTCCTAATAAAGGACTTGACCTGAAGGTGAAAGGATCAAAGATCAAAACAAACAACTTCGCCAACTTCAGCGGTTCGATTGAAGATGATGAAATAGATGGGAAACTGAATGGTGGAGGTATACCGGTAACTATCCGTGCAAGCAGTGGCCGGGTAAACCTGGTATTAAAATAAGTTGTGCGATGAAATTTATACACGATTAAATTAAGAGCCATGATAAAGAATTATATTAAAATCGCCTGGCGAAATATGATGAAGAATAAAACATTTTCTTTCATCAATATTTTTGGTTTGTCTATCGGGCTGACCTGCTGCATGCTTATTTCCATGTATCTCTATTATGAATTAAGCTACGACAGTAATCATAAGAACGCTAACCGGGTTTACCAGCTGGGAACAACGTTTGTAAAGGAAGGGAAAGAAGACAGAACCGCCAATACACCTGCGCCAATGGCAAGGACCATGCAAATGGTTTTCCCCGAGATCGAAAAATCAACGCGATTATTAAGAACATTTTCAGAGGACAAAACACTACTGCAATACACAGATAAGACCGGTGCAGTGAAGTCATTTAATGAAGCACACGGTTATCTTGCCGACTCAACATTTTTCCAGGTACTTACTTATGATTTCATTGAAGGTAATCCTGAGACGGCGCTGATGGCACCTAATTCATTGGTATTATCAGAAGAAGTAGCTAAGAAAATATTTGGAAAAGAATCTCCACTGAATAAAACTGTTCGTGTAAGCAGTAATACCAACGGTGATTTTGATTTTAATGTAACCGGCGTATTTGCTGATCCGAAAGTGCCTACTCATATCGATGCCAGATTTTTCATGTCCATAAACGGCGGTGGTGTTGCGCAATCAGCCAACCAGGTAACCAGTCTTGCTACGAACAATATGTACTATACTTATTTCTTATTGAAGAAAGGAGCGGATGCACAACAACTGGAAGCAAAGTTCCCGGCATTCGTGGACCAATATGCTGGAAAGGATTTGAAGGCGATGGGGTTTTACAAAAAACAATTTCTTACACCGGTCAGAGACGTTCACTTGTATGCAAATACCACCAGTAATGTGACTCCCGGTGGGAGCGTTACTTATTTGTACATTATTGCTTCCATTGCAATTTTTACGCTGCTGATCGCCTGTATCAATTTCATGAATCTTTCTACCGCCCGGTCATCAAAACGTTCTGCCGAAGTAGGTGTACGAAAGGTATTGGGTGCTGAAAAAAATTCGCTGGTCAGGCAATTTATTGGTGAATCGATCCTGATGTCATTGATAGCTTTTGTATTCGCACTGGTGTTTGCAATAGTCTTACTTCCGTTTTTCTCCAAGCTCGCACATAAGGAAATAGTGTTTTCATTTGAACAGCATGGAGTTTTATTAGTGGGGTTTTTTGTATTGGCGATTCTTACAGGGCTTATAGCTGGCAGCTATCCGGCTTTTTATCTTTCTTCTTTTAAGCCGGTAAAAGTTTTGAAGGGAAGGATCAGTAATTCATTAGCCGCTGTATCGCTTCGTAAAGCACTCGTGGTTTTTCAATTTGTTATTTCAGTGGGATTGATCGTGGCTTCAGTTACCATCAATAATCAAATGAAGTACATGCAGTCAAAAGATCTTGGATTTGAAAAAGATCAGCAGGTCATTATTCCGTTGCGGAGCGGCCCAAGCAAAGCTATTTATGCTGAATTAAAAGAAGAGCTTAAAAAAAATCCACAGATTTTGAATGTCGGCGCTTCTTTTTATTACCCGGGCATTATCAATCCAAGTGATATGCCGCTCTACAAAGAAGGGGGTAATATGAATATGGCAAAAAGGGTATTCATGAATGTGGTCGATGAAAGCTTTTTGCAAACGCTTGACATAGAGCCTGCATCCGGAAGACTGTTTTCAAAAGACTTTCCTGCTGATACCAATTTCAGGGTGATACTAAACCAGCAAGCAATAAAAGAGATCGGTTTCAAAGATGAAAAGGATGCTGTAGGAAAAGATGTTTTGTTTACCTGGGAAGGGGAGACCTATCGTTTGCCAGTCGTTGGTGTTGTAAAAGATTTTCACTTTAAGGATTTGCATTCACCCATCGAGCCTTATGGTTTCCAGTTGAACAACCGGTCCAGTTATAATTATATGATCGCTCATGCAAAAACTAATGACCTCAAAAGTTTGCTTACTTCAATGGAAAATGTTTGGCGGCGCTTAAATCCTAATGAGCCATTTGAGTATAATTTTCTCGATGAGGATTTTCAGAAAAACTATGAAGCCGATGCGAGACTTGCGGCTATCGTGAGGAATTTCACGGTTATTGCCATTCTGATTTCCTGTCTTGGATTGTTTGGCCTGGCTACATTCAGCGCAGAACAACGGACAAAAGAAATTGGTGTAAGGAAAGTATTAGGGGCGAGCGTAGGTAACGTTGTTGGACTATTATCAAAGGAATTTTTGAAGCTTGTACTCATTGCCGTTGTTATCGCCTCACCGATCACATGGCTTGTGATGAATCAATGGTTGCAGGATTTTGCTTACAGGACAAATATCAGCTGGACAGTATTTGTGATCACAGCATTGATAGCAGGCGGCATTGCATTATTTACAATCAGTTTTCAGTCGATCAAAGCGGCATTGGCAAATCCGGTGAAATCATTACGAACTGAGTAATCAATAATTAATAATTATTAATAAATAATTATTAAAACAAAACACTATGATCAAACATTATGTCAAAATAGCCATACGCAATCTTGGACGTCAAAAGATACTGTCGTTTATCAATGTATCAGGATTGTCAATCGGACTTGCCTGCTTCTCATTGTTTCTGT
>JAICGN010000203.1 GCA_025923075.1 Chitinophagaceae bacterium | reverse complement strand
TAAATAATAAAGTTTAATAAGTGGCTTAACAGGAGCTGGTGTGGTGGTCACAGAGGAGATGGATGGTGGTGATTCGATGTATTTTCATTAACTGAGAATCATGGGGGATTAAATTTTTTCATAAAAAAGTCGTTTTGGTTCTTATCAATAATTAGAGGCTACAATTCCTGTTTGAGTCAGAAAAACAGGCGCATGCTCCTGGTAAAGAGCTTGCAGCTGTTATTTAACTCCGCGATGATCACAGTCAAATACTATCCTGGACAAGCCGACCAGGTAAACCTTTCCCGCATACACAAAAGTTTATAAATATTAAATCAACTACTTAAAGCATTCGGGGTTATTCAGGAATAGTTGGTTCGCTTTTCCTCTGTAATCGACGAGATAAAACAATCAGAGTGATCGGAGAATGATAATCAAGGATGGTGGAATAAGAAGAAAGGATGGTACTTCGGTATTAAAATTAATTCCTACACTAATGCAATTTTTTAATCCGGGATCAAAAGTAATACCCGGTTTTGGATTTTCCAATAGCCTTTATTTATGTCTGTGTTGATCGCCGGCACGCACCAGCTATTATGCCGGGGCAGCTAAAGACTGATTAAAGATTTTATTGGAAGAAGCTGTACTAACGTAAAAACCCCGGCGGGTAGCGATTTCATTTTGCAGGAGTTCAACAATACGTTTAGAGGCATTATACTCTCCTTTATAGGTCTCCCCATAAATCATCATCTGTGTAAGTCGATTTGTATGTACGGCGAGCAAATCCAGCAGCACGGAGTCATCAGCCTTATGATAGAAATCCATAATAAAGTCACTTTCGAGGGTTCAGCGCAAACATGATGCAAGAAGTCATTAAAAATTTTGTAAAAAGAAAGTTCAAAAGGAATTGTTGAAAAATAATCAACCCCTTCACATAGCTGTTTAAACAAAAAGAAATATCGAATGTCTATTCGAGAACTTTTTTCTACAAATGAACTGTAGGTGGTAGAAGGTTTCTTATCCCTTATAACCCGGCATGTTATTTTCAATGTTGAATCAATTATGGCATTAATAGAATTCACAGCTAAAGGTTTGTATTGCAGAGCAGGAGATTTTTATGTTGATCCCTGGCAGCCGGTGGATAAAGCGATCATCACGCATGCCCATAGTGATCATGCCCGCTGGGGAAGCAATCGCTACCTGTGTCATATAGCTTCTTTACCTATTTTAAAATTGCGGCTTGGTGATATAGCTGTCGAAACGATCAACTGGAATGAAACAATAAATAGCAATGGTGTAAAGATCTCCTTACACCCGGCCGGTCATATCATTGGCTCTTCGCAAATTCGGATAGAACATCATGGTGAAGTTTGGGTAGTGAGCGGAGATTATAAAACGGAAGATGATGGTATCAGTGGCGCATTTGAACCCGTAAAATGTAATGTGTTTATCTCGGAATCTACTTTTGGTTTGCCTATTTATAACTGGAAACTACAAGAGGAAATTTTCATGACCATAAGGGAGTGGATCACCGCTAACAAAAAAGCAGGTAAGACCTCGGTGCTGATCGCCTATAGCCTGGGTAAAGCGCAACGGGTAATGCAATGCATAAAAGATATGGATGTAAAGATTTTTTTACACGGTGCCGTTTGGAATGTACACCAGATATTATCATCCGCCGGCTATGATCTTCCTGCCGCCGAGAGAGTCTCCACCGAAATGCCCAGGGAAAATTTCAAAGGCAATGTTGTGATTGCTCCACCCAGTGCCGATGGCACCCCCTGGATGAAAAGATTTTCTCCATATAGTATTGGTGTATGCAGCGGCTGGATGCAGGTAAGGGGAAATGTAAGACGGCGAAATGCAGACGCTGGGTTTGCATTAAGCGATCATGCAGACTGGAAAGGTTTGCTTGATGCCGTAAAAGCTACCGGTGCCGAAAAAGTTTATGTAACTCATGGCTTCCAGGCTGCATTCAGCCGGTATTTAACTGATAATGGAATACAATCCGCAGAAGTAAAAACAGAATTTGGTGGAGAAGAAGAAGAACAGGAAAAGGCATCGACAACACCAGAGCAGGATAATGAAATTAATACCGCAACTGAATGAAAGAATTAGCTACACTCATAACAAAGTTGGGTACGAGTACAAAAACCAATGAAAAACTGGAAGCACTCTCCTATTATTTTTCAACAGCCCATGATGCGGATAAGGTCTGGGTGATCGCATTATTCAGTGGTCGTCGTCCAAAACGCATGCTTAGTTCAGCGTTTTTATCGTTATGGTGTATGGAAGTTGCCAACCTGCCGGCCTGGCTATTTGAAGAATGTTATCATACTGTTGGTGATCTTGGTGAAACAATCGCATTACTGCTACCGGAAACCAATACAAACGGGAACAATGATAAAAGTCTGTCTTATTTTATAGAATCATTCATCCGGATGGAGAAAGCTGACGAAGCGGTGAAAAAACATTTTGTGATCAGCAGCTGGATGATGATGAACAAAGATGAGCGTTTTGTTTTTAATAAACTGCTTACTGGTAATTTCCGGATTGGCGTATCACAAAAGATGATTGTAAATGCATTGGCAAAAACAATAAAGCTTGAACCGAGTGTGATTGCGCATCGGATCAGCGGCAACTGGGATCCATCCACAACTTCTTTTGATGAGCTGTTAAGCGAGCAGGCAACTAATATTGATTTTTCTAAACCCTATCCATTTTACCTGGCCTATGCAATAGACAGTGATGTTAGTGAATTGGGACCCGAAAATGAATGGCAGGCTGAGTGGAAGTGGGATGGTATCCGGGGGCAACTTATCAAACGCAATAATGAGATATTTGTATGGAGCCGCGGTGAAGAGCTTATGACTGATAAATTTCCGGAGTATCACTCGCTAAGAGAATTGTTGCCCGAAGGAATTGTATTGGATGGCGAGATAATTCCCAGCGTTGATAAAAAACCTTTGCCCTTTGCTCTATTGCAAACCCGTATTGGACGTAAGAATGTTACTAAAAAACATTTACAGGATGCACCGATCGCATTCTTTGCTTATGATATCCTGGAATACGAAGCAGAAGACATTCGTGAATGGCCCCTGGAAAAAAGAAGGAGTTTGTTGGAAGACATCGTTACGAAGATTGATCATCCTGTTTTATTGCTATCACCTGTTATTAATTTTTCGTCATGGGATCAACTGGCAGCAATTCGTGAAAGCTCAAGAGATATGGGCTCAGAAGGTATCATGTTGAAAAGAAGATCATCAGGTTACCAGGTTGGGCGTAAAGTCGGTGATTGGTGGAAATGGAAGATCGATCCATTGGTGATCGATGCTGTAATGATCTATGCACAGAAAGGACATGGACGAAGAAGTAATTTATATACTGATTACACCTTTGCGGTAAAGGATGGTGATAAGCTGGTAAGTTTTGCAAAAGCTTATTCAGGATTAACGGATAAAGAATTCGCGGAAGTGGATTCATTTGTAAAAAGAAATTCATTGGAAAAATTCGGACCGGTAAGAACAGTAAAACCGGAACTTGTTTTTGAAATTGCGTTTGAGGGTATTGCCGCAAGTAATCGGCATAAATCCGGTGTCGCGTTGCGATTCCCGCGGATCAATCGCTGGCGAAAAGATAAAAAACCGGAAGAAGTCAACACACTTGAGGATCTGAAAAAAATGCTGGAGATCTATGGGAAATGAGAAGGCAATCAAACTGCTTACCTTATTAATACAGAGGTGCCGGAACTTTTATAAACAGATCCGGTTGTCGATTCGGCTTCAATGGTCCACGTATATACATCTATCATTTGTGGTTTGCCATTATATATTCCGTTCCATCCCTGCCCGATACTATTCGTTTCAAAAACTTTAATACCCCAGCGGTTGTAAATGCGGAAATATTTAATCCTTGCGATATTAACCACGAACGGGAATAAATTATCGTTGTGCCCGTCATTGTTAGGCGTCCATGCCTTCGGAACAAATACCGCGGGACCATCAATGACCGGTGCGTCAATCCTTACAAGTAGTGTATCAACAGTAACACAACCGGCAGGTGAAGTGATATTGACAAGGTATTGCGTTTCTGTATCATGTGTAAATATGGGATTCATCACATTCGGACGATCAAGACCAGTCGCAGGCACCCAGGCATAAGTATAGTTAACACCTAAATTTCTTGCCTGTAACTGAAGTGGCGAGTTGATCATTGCACTAACAGTAGGATAACGAATGCCATTTAATTTTTGCTCAATTGATACCATCACGGGGCTGATGGTAAAACACCCGCCGGCTGACTGTGCCTTGACGTAATACGTTCCTGCCGACGAAACTGCTTTTGGATTGGCTAGGGGAACGGTTGCGTTTCCATCCAGCCAGTAACTATATGTTAAGCCAGGGTCGCTGCCTGTGGTAACTGAAGATGCCGTAAGATCGATGGAGGAAGGTTCACAAACTGGCGGTGGATTTGTGATCAGTAAGACCGGTTTGCCAGCTACAATAGTTATTGACTGGCTTTGTACAGGCGTTGCCGGGCTGGCACAAGGATCGTTACTTGTCATGATCACTGATACTTTATCACCATTAGCAAGAGTTGATGTGGTAAAAGTTGAAGTCGTTTGTCCAGCTACATTCGTTCCATTGATCATCCATTGATAAGTTGGGGTTGCTCCGCCATTGGTTGCTGTAGCAGTAAATGTAACCGAGCCACCACTGCATATCGAAGTAGTGCTCGTTGTGATGGATACGGATGGAGTAACGGAAGAACTGGTGATCGCAATTGAAGTGCTGGTAGCTGTAGTTGGATTTGCACAAGGATCATTGCTGGTCATCTTTACTGATACTACATCACCATTGGTAAGCGTTGATGTTGTAAAAGTTGAAGTCGATTGTCCTCCCACATTCACGCCATTTATCATCCATTGATAAATTGGAGTTGATCCGCCATTGGTTGGTGTAGCAGTAAATGTAATTGAACCACCATTGCATATTGAAGTGGTGCTTGCTGTGAGGGATACCGATGCAGTAACTGAGGTTGTAGTGATAGTAATGGGCGTGCTGGTCGCCGTAGTTGGATTTGCACATGGATCATTACTGGTCATCCTTACTGACACTGCATCACCATTGACAAGAGTTGATGTGGTAAAAGTTGAAGTCGTTTGTCCAGCTAGATTCGTTCCATTGATCATCCATTGATAAGTTGGGGTTGCTCCGCCATTGGTTGCTGTAGCAGTAAATGTAACCGAGCCACCAGTGCATATTGAAG
>JAICGN010000202.1 GCA_025923075.1 Chitinophagaceae bacterium | reverse complement strand
TTTGCAGTTGCATATCCTCGTTTTGCAGTTTTTGCAACAGGTCTTTTGACTTTCTTAACAAATGAAGGTTCCAACCTGTATTTTGTTTTTTGACTTGATCAGTTGCAATTTTTGCAACTTTTCGGGCCGATCATTGGATTTTTAAACGGAAATGGTATAACTTAAAACCCGGACCGCTGCATTTTAGACAAATTGAAGTGCCAACTACTAACCAACCATGCCCGACTACCAATCACAGGAATTCTTGTTCCAGCGGATTAAGGAACTGTTGCCACCTCATGCCTCTTTGGTGGATACTGTCGCCGGCATATTGCATGTAAGCAGCGACAGCGCCTACCGCCGCATTCGTGGGGAGACACCGGTAGTACTTGATGAGGCCCGGGCGCTTTGCAGTCATTTTAAGTTATCACTTGATAACATATTAGATGTGAAGAGTGGTTCGACACTTTTTCAGAATATACGTGTCAATCCCAATAATTATAAGTATGAAGTGTTCTTAAAGGATCTGATTAAACAGTTGCAGTATGTTGGCAGTTTTATACATAAGGAGGTTATTTACCGCAGCAAGGATATGCCCCTATTCCATAATTTTTATTATAGTCCCCTTATCGCCTTTCGGTATTTTTTCTGGATGAAAAATGTCATACAACACCCGGATTTTATCGATCGGGATTTTGAGCTAAATTGTATTTCTCCGGAAATTGAAAAGTTAAGCCGGGACCTGCTGATAGAATATAACAAAGTCCCGTCTACAGAAATATGGAACACCGAATGCATTAATGCGGTCATCACACAAGTAGAGTTTTATAGGGATTCTGGCTATTTTGTGTCCGCGGCAGATATCAGGACTATATATGATGCGCTTGAAGAGACCTTTAATCACCTGAGAACTGTAGTGGAGTATGGTTGTAAATTTATGCCAGAAGAAAACCCGGAATCCAAAAAAACAAACTTCAAATTTTTTTACAACAGGGCAATGCTTGGCGACAATACAATTATGATAGTTACTGATCGTATAAAAACTGCCTTCCTTAATTATGATGGACTGAATTATATCCAAACGAGAGATGAATCATTCTGTAATCCACTTTATGAAGACTTACAGAACCAGATGAAAAGAGCAACCCTCATAAGCCAGACCAGTGAAAAACAGCGAAACATCTTTTTTGGGATAATGCTGAATAAAATAACAGACAGAAAAAAACAATTATAAAACGCAACAGCTATGAACATAAACGAGATCCAGCAACAACTTTTCCAATTTATAAAAACAAAGTTACCGGCTGAAACTTCGGTTGCCGATGAAATAGGGAAACTTCTGAATATAAGCAGTGACAGCGCTTACCGGCGTATGCGTGGAGAAAAACAAATTACATTTGAAGAACTGTATCTGCTTGCTTCCACCTATCGTATCTCACTTGATCAACTGATGAATATTAACACTGGCAGTTTTATGTTTCAGGGAAATTTATTGAACCCTAAAACACATCGCTATGATGCTTACCTCACCGGCATGATGCACAACATGGCATATTTCAACAGCTTTAAGAAAAAAGAATTTTATTACCTCTGTAAGGACACGCCAGTTTTTCATTGGTTTACCAACAGGGATATCGCAGCGTTCAAGTATTTTTTCTGGATGGGAACACTGATCTATTTTCCCGAATTCAGGAATAGAAAGGTAAGCCTTGACGGATACCCCGACGAATTGTTTGAAATGGGTAAAAAGATCAGCGACTTCTATCAACAGCTGGATACCTATGAGCTCTGGAATATTGAAAGCTGGAACAGCACCCTCCACCAGATTGAATATTACCTTGACAATGATATGTTCAAGTCGGATGAAGATGCCTTACGGGTGTATGAAGGTGTTGAGAAAATATTGGACCATCTTGAAGAGCAGGCAAAACGTGGTTATAAATTCAATATTAATGATCCGGAAAAAAAACCACTTGGTAAGTATTTTATGTATTTCAATGAAATTGTGATCCTGGATAACTCAATGGGGCTTGTACTGGATAATTCTAAAATAGCAGTTTTACCGCATACAGCGATCAATTACCTGGTGACACGAGATATTGCGTATTGTGAAAACTTTTATAATTATGTTCAGAACCTGATCAAGCGTTCCACGCTAATAAGCGAAGTAAGCGAAAAGGAAAGATCACGATACTTCCGGCGAATGCATGAGCGGATTGACAAAAGGAAGGTAAGCCTGAAAGTATAATGTTATAGTTTTCAAAAGAAGCGGCCCGAACTTTTACCTGCCGATTTTTTGAATTAGTTTTGGCTAACTATGAAACGAATTCTATTTTTCTTGCTGGCAGCTAATCTTGCAGTTACCTCGAACTCCCAATCTATTCTGGATCAGGCTAAAAAGAGATTTGGTAAGAATAACTCAAACATCACCGAAGAAGAGGCAGGATCCGGCGTAAAAGAAGCACTCAACAACGGGATCAACTCTGCTGTTTCTTTTCTTAATAAACCCGACGCTTTTTTCAAAAACGATCTCTATAAAGTATTGCTTCCCCCGGATGCAAAAAAAATGGAAAAGACCTTGCGGGATATTGGTATGGGAAAAATGGCCGATGATGCCATAGAAGCGATTAACCGCGGCGCGGAAGATGCGGTGGGGTATGCTACTCCAATTTTTGTAGATGCTATTAAGCAGATGACCGTAACTGATGCATTGAAGCTGGTGACCGGAGGTAAAAACTCTATTACAGAATTTTTCCGTTCAAAAACATCTGCTAAATTGAAAGAAGCGTTCATGCCTGTAATAAATGAATCACTCGAAAGAACAAATGCAACAAAATATTATGGTGATGCTGTAGCCCGGTATAACAAGGTTCCTTTGGTGAAAAAAATGAACCCTGACCTTGCAGATCATGTGGCTGAAAAAACTTTGTTTGCTTTATTTGACAGGATTGGTGTGGAAGAAGCGAATATTCGCAGTAATCCGGCTGCCCGGACGTCTGACCTGTTGAAGAAGGTTTTCGGCACTAAATAATTAAACCGAACTTTAAGATAACCTGATTGGATAAAAAACTCCGGTATAATGGTCGGAGCTTTTTAATTGCTGCTGCAATGGAAAGACCTGGTTCAAAAAAAATTTACAAAATTGAATAGAGTGTGATTATGTTATGAAGCAAAAGGCAATTTCTTTAGGGGTTTTGCTATTCATACTGAACTTTTTTCCACGTGAGGCATTATCACAAAAGGTTATGAAACTAAACGATAGCCTGAAAACAAACAGCGAGCCGCTGTCAGTGAAAATCAGGGGCGGAAGTATGATGAAATTTGATTTTGGAGTCTATAGAACTGTTTCTGCAAAAGCCGGGTGGACAACGACTAAATCGAAATCAAAACTTTTTAGCTCAGTGGAGAAATCAGAGTCCAAACAAAAGTCCTCTGTAGTAATAACCGGTAATGAACCCGATACCGCTACCATAAACATATCACTCAATATACAATCGGAAGAAGTCAGGCAAATGGTTCTTTCCTTTTCTAAAGACCGGGTGGCCTGGGAAAGAGATGAAGATCCATCAAAAATTAAACAAACAAAGAACCTGGTTGCACTTATTACCACCAACCGGGATACTGCTACCTGGAATTTTATTTATGTTTCAAGGGAAAGTGCAAATGGGAATGAAACTTCAGCATTTGTGACTGATGGCAATAAAAGATTTGATATAAAAAAAGTGACTGTTTGGGATAATGGTAAATCACCTACACTTTATTCTGTTGTCGGGTTTGAATTTTATGCAGATGGTATAGCCGTGGGCGCCGTGCAAAACCCCATGGATACTTTCCAGAAAAAGTTTGTGTGGTTAAAAAATGACCTGGATGAATATATGAAACTGATACTGGCAACAGCTTCATCTGTCTTATTTAGTTTCACCAATCAGTTATCTGACTAAAAAATTCAACCATCCCGCCAGCAATACCTGCCATGCTTCTTTTACTTCCCCCAATAACTTTTTTGCATACAGATGCTATCCTTTCTCCATCTCCCCAAAGTTCACACTAAATCTTTGCAGTTTATCTTTTTAATTTCATCCGTCTCCCCTCAATAGCTCCTGTTTCTGAAAACGGTTCAAAACACTGATCGGCTTTTGTCATCCCTATATGCTTTGCATGCGCCTCGATTTCCTTTTTGTATTGTTGGGAATAATAATGAAAATGAATGTTCCCATACTGGCAAAGGTAGACGACAAGACTTTTCCCGGGGCTCGAAAAAAAGCGGTAAGGTGAGGAAGCATAACAACGGCATAACCAGAAATAATTCTTCAAAAACCGGGGTAAATCCCGTATGTCTACTTTAAAGCCGCCGGTAAATGTATCCGTTGCTCCAATACTTTTGAAATAGCCGATGGCATCCTGCAGTGGCTGGAATTCATGATCTCCTTCATACCATGGCTCTGCATAGTCCCCCAGGAAGATTACAGATTCCCATTTCAATTTATCTGCCAGTGCGGTAAACCCATTCGCCAAATGATTGATATAATTGTTTATTGTGTCGTGTTTAAAAACATAGATCGTGGTTCCTATATAAAGACTTTCCACCGGAATAACTTCAATTTTGTCTCTCTTGCTTTCATAATCTTCCGCCCGCTCGTTATTTAGTTTCAGGCATTCCTCGTACGAATAGTACCTTATAGCTCCCTGCACCGGGTCATAATATTCCTGGTCAGGTTTATACAAATGGTCAGGATGAGGACGGTACCGGGACTGCCATTCAAGTATGACCGCTGCAAATTCATTATTTAATTTCAGCGTTTCTAGTCTGGTCAGAAGTTCTATCATGATTCTTTTTCCTGAAAATTAGTAATATTTTCAATGCATGCTGAGTGCCAGAAATTTCCAAATGCCCTGCATTTGTAGAAAGATTAAGTACCGGCGAGCAGCACCTGCCAGGCTTCTTTTACCTTCCCTTCATCCAATAAGCTTTTTGCATAGGCATGCAATTCCTTTTCCATCTCATCAGGATTCAGGCTGTAATACTGAATGATGTTTTTAAGGTGCGCATCATCAAATGAAGGTTCAATAACCGGCAATTCTGTTACGTTGGCCAAATGCCCGAGATCATTTCCGGTGAGTATTTTACTCTTACGGATACTTTCAGGCAATGCATCCACGCCAATTCCCAACTTCGTATTTGGTTTTGGAACCATAAATAAATTTGTTTCATCTACCTTACAATACCAATCTCCTCCCAATCTTGCTATATGGTGAATTTTTCGCTGATCAATTTT
>JAICGN010000201.1 GCA_025923075.1 Chitinophagaceae bacterium | reverse complement strand
TGTTTTCAAGTTCCATGATGTTTGTTTCCTGGTTTGAAAATCTGTCATTACAAAAGTTTCCATATTACCGAAAATATCTCCTTTAGATCCCATTATCCTTGTCCTACGACCTTCATAAGAGACATGCGCCTCCATTGAAAATGCGGCTGTAACTCCATTTTGAAATATCATGTTTACGGTTAAATGATCAGGTTGATCATTATCCATCCGATAAACACATCTTCCATAATCGGTAGTTTTTAAGTTTTCGAGAATTACCTTGTCCCATTTCGCTTTGTCTTTTGGAAGATCGAATACGTAAAGTCTTTTTTTATCCCTAAGATAAATTTGCAGAGCCGAATATGGGCAGATGTGTTCAACCTTACAGCCATCCGTACATCGTTCTGTGCTTCCTTCAGGCGCATTCGAATTTTTGAACCAACTCAAATTGCCAAAACAGTGCACGTCATTGGCTGGGCTATTTACTAACCAGCGAATAATATCCGTATCATGACAAGATTTAGTCAATACAATAGGTGTAGCCGTTTTACTGTTTTTCCATTTCCCCCTCACATAAGAATGGCTCATATGTATCTGCTCGATAGGTTCCATATGCTGTATACTGATCACTTTTCCGATCAGCCCTGCATCAATTACTTCTTTTAATTCCCTGAAATAAGGTGAATAGCGCAAAACATGGCATACACCAACTATTCGATTGGTCGAAATGGCCTTGTCAAGTATTTGCCTGCATTCTTCTTCTGTAGGTGCAATTGGTTTTTCCAGAAGCACGTCATATCCCTCATTTAAGGCTGCCAGGCATGGCAGTACGTGTAAATTATCCGGTGTGGCAATGATAACTGCATCTGCGAATTTCTTGTGCTGAAAAATATCTTCCCAATGTATGAAACAGTGATTTTCACCTATACGATGATGCTCCTTCATTCCAGTCCGACGGCTAGCATTTGTATCAGCGACGGCCACTATTTTCAGTTCATCAGGATGTTTCAACGCATAATCTGCATAGATCGTACCTCTATGGCCTGCCCCAATCAAAATAGCTCTCACCGGTTTTTTTATCTTAATATGACGTGGATTTTCAAATACGTCACTGTGAAGTCCGAATAGAGATGCAAATTCTTTCCACTTTAGTGTGAAACCATCTTTTACCACATCTAACGAACGTAAAATCTTTCTTGAAGAAATAAATTGCCGTAGGGACATACTGGTAAACTTATAATATTGTTTGTTGCAAGTATAAAATCAAAAACTATTTATACCGCAAATTAGTCAAAAACCAGGCTATAGTTTTCATTAAATGCGCCATCACGATATTACTATGTTAAAAGTCTGGCAGCGATTAGTTTGTCCGTCTCATCTTGCCGTGTTATACTTTCAAAGGCTCCCGGAAATCTTTTACCACAAAAATCAGTGTTATAAAAATTTACATGGTCAAATAATCGATTCATTCGGATTTTCCTTTTGACAAATTTCACCACAAGTAGCCGGAGACGGCCTGCTTTCATTTTGGGGAATTGTCACTTAATGAATAGTTGGCCCTCTGGATTTGCTATTTTTGCCGCGGATCATGAGCACGACATAATATTTTATTGAAATGAGTGTAATTTCCAGGATTCGTTACAGAATAAAGATAATTTTTGAAAAGGCAGGAAATGAACAGCTGAAAAAAAACCTTCTCCGTGCTATTCCTTTTTGGATCGCTTCATTGATCACCGCATTATTAGCTGTGTTGTATACAAAGCTATTTGGCTTTGCCGAAGAGGGAACTCATTTTATTGTAAAGAACTATAGCTGGTTGCTTTTTATTATAACCCCTCTGTGCTTTATAGTCGCATGGTGGATCGTAAAGAAGTTTGCACCATATTCCCGTGGCAGTGGCATTCCCCAGGTGATGGCAGCTATTGAGTTGGCAAATCCAAAAGATGACTCGAAGGTGAATAGGCTATTAAGCCTTCGAATCATCATTGTAAAGATATCGTCAAGCCTGATCCTGATATTCGGAGGCGGTGCAATTGGCAGGGAGGGACCTACAATACAAATTGCAGGTTCGGTATTCAGAATAGTAAATCAATGGCTCCCGCAATGGTGGCCAAAAATTTCAAAACGGAACATGATAATGACAGGAGCGGCGGCCGGGCTTGCTGCAGCCTTTAATACGCCTCTTGGAGGAATTGTTTTTGCGGTTGAAGAACTAACTAAAACTCATATAAATTATTTTAAGACGGCGCTATTCACTGCAATAATTATTGCCGGTTTGACGGCACAAGCCCTATTGGGGCCCTATTTATTTCTTGGTTATCCCAAGGTCAGTAATCTCTCTTCTTATATTTTCTTTCTAGTCATCGGGGTGTCCGCAGTATCAGGATTATTGGGCAGCTGTATGTCAAAAGTTATCTTGCTGCTATTACATTGGAAAGCCAGGTTTAGATTCACTTATCAACATATTCTCTACTTGGTTATCTGTTCTTTGATGATCGTTGCTATCGCTCATTTTTTCGACAATAAGATCCTTGGTTCAGGAAAGGATATTATGACCCAAACTCTTTTTACCACCGATAAATATTCTGACTGGTATGTACCTGGTTTAAGAATTGCAGGACCTATATTATCGTTTACCAGCGGGGCAGCCGGCGGAGTGTTTGCACCGTCATTAAGCGCCGGCGCCAGCATAGGTTCAACGATTGCCGGGTGGCTACACTTATCTGAAGCGAATGCAAACCTTATTATTCTGGCAGGAATGGTGGGCTTCCTGACCGGAGTTACTAGAACGCCGTTTACATCCGCAATCCTGGTGCTTGAAATGACCGACCGGCATAGCGTGATACTCTATTTAATGCTGGCTGCGCTGGTGTCAAACCTGATTTCTTTACTGATAGACCGTCATTCTTTTTATGACCGGTTAAAGATTCAGTATTTGCAGGAGGTAAAACATGAAGACAGAAGGATTCCTGACACTAAAAAAGGATAAGTTAGTTGTGTTTTTATTATTCCAGGAAAAAATAAAGTACCACCGCCATCTATTTTTTATAACGCTTGTGCGACTGATGATTTTTAACTTCAGTTATTGGTTTGCCGATATGCGTATAACCAATAACAAAAACGGCTAACGTTAAAATTTCTCTCTAATTCACAATTTTGGTCAATTCATCAAAGTCCGGGTTCTTTATTACGTAATCTGCTACCAAATCAAGAGTGTTATTAGAAGAACAAAATGAGATACCAATGCCTGCCTTTTTTATAATACAAATATCATTTTCACTGTCCCCGATCGCTAATGTATCTGAAAGTTGCACATCATACTTTTTGCAAATGTGCATGAGAGCATGCGTTTTACAATATTCATGATTGCAAATACTTCCCTCGCCAGCTAAAAAAAATGATGGGATTTTAACCTCTCCGGTTGCCACACTTTTCGAAAATTCCAATTCATTCGCAAGACTAAAATCGAAGGAAAATTTGTTTTTAAAATGATTTGTTATACAATCATAGCTGTCAGACATAAGACCAACGATAAATCCATTCTCCTTAAGCAATCCAATTATCATATGGGTATTCTCAGTTACGGGTATGTTATCAGCGACATTTAACAGCTCGCTTATATCTTTTCCTTTCAGGAGCCGGGCAATTTGTTTTGTCCTGATAAAAGGATTGTTTTGAGAGGAGATGATCTCGATAAGTTCTTTTTTGAAATTAAAAGTTTCAGCGGAGGTGTGAATGAAGCTTTTTCGAAGTAACGTGTTATCCATGTCAAAAATGGCAACTTTCTTAAGCGCTTTTGAATTTTCACGTATCGCAAAGTCCATTTGCTCACGAATGACATTAATATATTCAAAGGTTTCAAAGTTTGTTTCACCCGTATTTCTTGATTTATTAATGATCACTGATGCCACTTCTCTTGACATCTTACCGAGTTGTTCCAGCGGTTGCATTTTATTTTCAATATGCCCGATGCTGACTTCTTTTATCCGGGCCCCCATGTTGTGCATGTCAATCAAGATTCCGATATCGACTCCATAACCCTCCTCAAACCGGATTTTTTCAAAGAAATGTTTTTTCCCTGCAATCATACCACTAAGCGGCTGCCAAAAGGTTGGAAAGTCGGGGTGCAGGATCGATAACAACGGTTTTGCTACTAACTCTGTTACTCTTCCTGCCTGCCGGGAAAAATAGGATTTGACAAAATCTGCCCCATTATTGATAATGGGTTCGGTTAAAAGCTGGATGATATTATCCGGATAGGTAATTATATCTGCGTCGAGAAAAACGAGAATTGAATTTTTTGAATAAAGAGCGCCGTCCTTCATCGACGCTCCCTTGCCTAATTTTGTACTTGTCATTACTGTTGCTCCGGCGTTTCTTGCTTCGTTCACAGTGTTATCGAGCGACTTATCGTCAACAACTATCACTTCAGTGACATTTGGTGATTTATTAGCAAGTTGAACAACCTGCCCGATAGTTTTCTCTTCATTCAATGCGGGAATTATTACTGAGATCATTATCGGAAAATTAAATTAATATTTGGTTGATTCAATCTGACTTTTAACCCGTTTTCCAAATTTACTTTGTCGCGTGCCGGCATTTTTCCTTTTAATGATAATAACATTAACATCGTTTGACTTTCCGGGTTTGTGACGAATTACTTGCAGGCCTGAACTGTATCCGCAATTTCCATATTATTTCGACGAACGTAGTTTTTGTTTCGATGTATCGCATGCTGTAATCCCATTCTTAACCAGGCTTCGCGGTATATTCCAATAAGCGCTGAAAACAATATATTTAATTTCATCTAAAAAACGATTAATATCTGAGAAGTTCACTTTTTGTGAACCTTTTTCTTTTTTTTAAACTCATTAAAGAGCAGTGGTTTGCGAATAATATATTTTCTTACAAAAAAATGTGTTCGCATCAAAGCTTTGCCTAAACTGATTTTAAATATTTCTCAAATTCCAAGGCTTTGTACTTATGATCAAACCCATAGTAAAAAATCAATTCCACAGGTAATCTGAATTTCGTTGCTTGAACATATCCATTCTTATGTCGGCAAAAACTTTCCTTAAGATTTTCAGTGAATCCTGGGTGTGGAAAGGTATCAAAACATCTCAGAATGTAAACATAGTACACGAACAAAAGTGAATAATTGGATACTATTAAGAAAAGGTAGAAGAACGATTTTAGCAGGATATTTCTTCTAGATCGAGAAGCAGACTGTGTCCGCCGAAGATCGCCGCAAATAAGAGAAGGTCGAATAGAAAACAAAAGGTGCCTTC
>JAICGN010000200.1 GCA_025923075.1 Chitinophagaceae bacterium | reverse complement strand
TGATATACCATATGGGGAACCCTCACGTTGTTTCCATGATGGGGCCGCGGCTCCGAAAAGTGCAAGTTTACTGATATGCGCTGCATTGTATTTTGTTAGGTAATGAATAACTACCGCACCTCCCATGGAGAAGCCACCGAGTACGGCATTTTGGATATTGAGTTTCTCCAATACCACTTTTATGTCGTCAGAGAACACATCGAAGTCATACTTTCCATAAGGCTTGTCGGATTGACCAAAACCTCTCAAGGTAATGCCAATAACCCTGAATCCTTTACGACTTAAATATTGGTATTGGTACTCGTACATCGCATCACTTAGTGGCCAGCCGTGGATCAATACGATAGGTGTGCCTTCACCAAGATCTGTTACGTGCAAGCGTACATTTTTTTCTACTTCGATGTACTCTGATCTGCCTGCCGAAGCAGCCACTCTTTTGCTTTGCGCCATTACACTACCAGTGAAAAGAGAAACTAAAAACGCGATTACTAATACTGACTTTTTCATTTTAAAAATTTGGATTGTTAATACTAATTTGATGATGCAAAGCTGGGATGAATAAGCAGAGCATTTAATGAACGCTTTTCGCCTTGAATTGCACTTTTTCTTTTTTTTACGAATTGATGAATTTCAAGATGTCGTTGTTAATGGTTTCTGCTTCTGTAGTAGGCATGCCATGAGAAAACCCTGGGTATAAAATGAGTGTACCCTTCTTCAAAAGTTCATGTGCTTTTACTGCGGTCGTTGCATAAGGAACGATTTGATCGTCTTCACCGTGAAGTACTAATACGGGTATGTCAACGCTCTTTAAGTCTTCGGTAAAGTCTGTTTCTGAAAACACTTTAACACAGTCATACTGAGCTTTGATACCACCCATCATACCTTGTCTCCACCAATTATCTTGTATTCCTTTTTTAACATCAGCACCTTCTCTGTTGTATCCAAAAAATGGTACAGTAATGTCTTGATAAAATTGAGCCCGGTTGTGTCGGGTGTTATAGCGAATGTCATCGAAGACAGCCAACGGAACACCGTCAGGATTCCTTTCATCCTGAATCATATACGGTGTAATGGCACTAATCAATACTACTTTAGCAACGCGGTCTTTACCAAATTTTGCTGCATACCTTATCGCTTCACCACCACCGGTTGAGTGACCCACATGAATTGCATTTTTAAGGTTTAAGTGAGCGGTAAGTTCGGCAACGTCTGCTGCATAAGTATCCATGTCGTTTCCCTTATACGTTTGTGTAGAGCGTCCATGTCCGCGTCTGTCATGAGCAATTACACGATACCCCTTTTCGAGGAAAAACATCATTTGGGCATCCCAATCGTCAGACGACAGAGGCCAACCATGATGAAAGAAAATAGGTTGTCCTGCACCTAAATCTTTGTAGTAAATTTCTGTTCCGTCTTTAACTGTTAGCGTTTTCATTTTTGTATGGTTTAAATTGTTATTCATAATTTGATGATGTAAAGTTGGGGTGAATTAACAGGGGCTTCAATGGATACTCTTCGCTTCGAATTGCACTTTTTCCCCTTCAGCTGAACATTAACTTTTGTCCAGGTGGGCGCGTAAAAACCACGCTGCTTTTTCATGATCCTGCATCAAACCAGTAACGAAATCACTTGTCCCTAAATCTTCCTGTTCATTTGCAAAAAATGATATTTGATTCCTGAGATTTCGAATGATGGTTTCGTGATCAGCTAATAAAATCGCAATAATACTGGAGCTGTTATACGATGAAAACTTTTCATCTTTAAGATTTGTACTTGCAAGTGTCTCTGACAGAGTACCTGGCACAAAATGACCTAATGCTCTGATTCTTTCTGCAACATTATCTATTATGTTATCGAGTTGCTCATATTGAGATTCAAACAACTTATGCTTTTCGGCAAAATCATTACCGATAACATTCCAGTGGGCACTTCTGGTTTTGGTATACAGCACAAATTCATCTGCCAATATACTGGCCAGCTCTTTTACCACTGCTCTCCGATTGATTTCTGATAGTCCAATATTCATGTCGTTTTGCATTTAAATGATTTGATGATGCAAAGTTGTGATGAATAATCAGCTGCCTCAATAGACACTTTCCGCTTTGAATTGTACTTTTTTCCTTTTCAAGGAATAGGTGATCTCCATGAGATTGTTTACCACCGGAAACAAATGCCAAAGTCATGGCGGGAGCCATGCCTTATAGTAATGGAAATTCTACAGAATAATTTTAAAACTGTTTTCTAAAGGAAGTTGGTGATATGCCGGTGTGCTTCGTAAAAAACCTTACGAAATAAGCATCATCCTCATAGTTGAGACTATAAGCTATTTCTTTAACAGTAAGTGCAGTATGAGCGAGCAGCCTCTTGCTTTCAAGAATAATTCTATCTTTAATAATATCGTTTGGACTGTCATTGCTTAGTAAGCTTATTTTTTTACTCAGCGTTTTTGGTGTCACAAAAAGCATATTAGCGTAATCTGATACTGTATGGTGAGTTTTGTAGTTCTTTTCTACAAGCTGACTGAATTTTCTTAGAAATTGTACGTCTGCTTGTTGATTGGTCTCTGCCAGTTGGTGCTGTTGTTTCCATATTCTTGTAGACTTCAGAATGATCAGTTTCAGTAAAATGCGGAGCATCTCTTCCGTGTTCGTATCCTCTTGCGCCATTTCAGTTTTGATTTCCCTGAATGTATTTTGGATTTCGACAGATTGACTTTCACTCAATTCAATGAAAGGAATTTCAAAAACATTGTTGTACAAAATTCCATCGCAGGCTACTTCGTGGTCGTGAATTTCCACACAATAAAAATCTCTATTGAAATGGATTAACTCACCACCAGCCGAAGCGGCAGATATGGGTTGTATCACCACTTTGGGATTTACAAAAAGTAATGCATCTGCCTTAAATGTGTATTCCTTAAAATCTACTTTGATAACAAAGCCGGCAGGTAAGAATAGTATTTTTATTTGATCGTGTACTTCTGAAAAAGGTTGAGAACTGCTCTCTGTCAATTCCGTATTACCAAACTTTTTGTATGTAAATTCTTTAAGCATTTGGGTTTGAACTAATTGATTGCAAAATCATGCATTACCGGGATACTTACCAGTCTTTTTTTACTTATATGGGAAAATTTGTTCTTGTACATTTTTCTTGATCAGGAAATACCTGCATCAAGAAGTTAGTGTCACGAACGGATTTATGAGGTACATTTTATGGCTGATTCGATTTCCATTCGTACTTAGCAAATCTCAAATCGTAATACCGTTGATAGTTCTAGCGCTTGCCATACTTTTTATCAGACAATCTTCAACGATTGAATTTGTCCTTCTTGAATTTCAAATTGATACGTGAGCACAAGCGGGCTACCCGGAAATGTTCCAGAAATTTCAGCTTCTAACGTTTGTTTCGTGGCTGAATAGTCAAGTGGTTTCATCTTTGTTTTATACACTTGATTTGCTTTTGCAATCCAGTTTTCTATCGCTGCTTTTCCAATATGTTTTTTTCCTTCGTCATACACTACTGCTGTATCTGAAAAACAGTTTGCATAAGCCGAACTGTCGGCATTGTTTTGTGCGGCTACTAAATCTGCGAGTACTTTTGGTAAGTTCATATGTTTTGTTTTTTAGCGTTATTAAAGATTTATTAAATCGTAGGAATGGTGCCACCGTCAATGACATACTCTGTTCCGGTTAAATAGCTGGCTCGAGGTGACACCAAAAAGCCGACTAATTCAGCAATCTCTTCAGGTTTTGCAGGTCGTCCGAAAGGAATGCCTCCTAATGCATCCATGACACGTTTCGTAGCCTGGTCGATGGAAATTTGGGAACTGTCAGAAATTCTTTCCATCATTCTTTTTGAAGAATCGGTCACGATCCACCCGGGCGAAACGGTTAAAACACGAATGCCCTTAGGGGAAACTTCTTTCGATAACCCTTTGCTGTAATTGATGAGTCCTGCTTTTGCGGCTGCATAGGGGAGTGTCGAATCGTGCAAAGGCAACTTTCCTTGTATTGATGCGATGTGAATGATTACACCACTTTTTTGTGTGAGCATTGCTCGTAAAAATTCCCTGTCTAGCCGAACCGATGCCAATAAATTTGTTTGAAGAGTTTGTTCCCAATCTTCATCAGTAAGCACTGCATAACCACCGCCTTTGGTCTCTGAACCTCCGAGCGAATTTATAAGAATGTCGAGTCTTCCAAATTTTGCTAAAACTTCTTCTGCCACTTTTTTTGTTCCTTCAGGTTTGCTCAAATCGGATGGAATAAAATGCAAGTTTGATGTTTCTGTCTCGGGTTTGTTTCTTGCGGTTATACTTACGGTTGCACCTGCATGTACAAGTCGTTCGGCAATAGCCTTCCCCGCACCTTTAGTGCCGCCTGTTACCAAAGCAATTTTGCCTGATAACTCGTTATTGAAATTGAAATGCTGAATCATAGATGGATTTGTTTCGTGCAAATTTTAATCTTATGTACAGTTCATACAAGTACGGAAACACGAATGGCATAGGGATAAATTTTTCCCCTATTGCACATTTTGGAACATAGTCCTAATATTGTTTTATGTATGAAAGAAAGATTTTGCCGAGCCTGAATTGTGGGTTGGATTTGATTGGTGAGGTACTGTATGGGAAATGGAAAATTCGGTTGCTCTGGTTTATCCATGAGGGACACAAACGGCCGAATGAATTACAACGAAAAATTCCAGATGCCTCCCGAAGGGTTTTGAATATTCAGTTGAAAGAACTAGAAGAACACGAATTAATTTCAAAAATCATTTACCCTGTTGTTCCACCAAAAGTTGAATATTCACTAACAGATTTTGGAGAAACTCTAATTCCTGTAATTTCAGCTCTGGGCAATTGGGGTGATGAAAATCAAGTCCGTTTGCGAAATGTCATTATGCATACCTCTGAAGGTTTGTCAGCCAAATAAATTTTTGTTTGTTGTGTCTAGTGTCGGTTCGATATGTCAGCTAAGGTACCAGTCAACCAAGGGATATGGTCTCTGAGCCCTTGTCAGACAATATTAAAAAATGCAGAAAGCATCATTGATGTTAATACCATCGAAGACCTACGTATCGAATTGCTGTGGATAAACTTGCATAGCGCATGACAGCATAACAGAAACTACTCAGGGGTGAATATAAAAGAGAAGATCAAATAGTGTTGCTTTCTTTTCCAAAATTTACAGTCTGTATTGTGATTTTGAGGTTCATTTGTGATCCCGCTGGAACATGGAGATTGGTGCCAATACGTATTATTTAGTATTCTGATAGCTCTGAATAAGCACTATCAGTATCAATG
>JAICGN010000199.1 GCA_025923075.1 Chitinophagaceae bacterium | reverse complement strand
TCTTCTTTGACAACAAAATAATTCAGAGCAGGCTGTTGAGGAAATTCATAACGAAAACCGAGGCCATCATTAAAAAGCCGGAAGCGGAGTCGGATCTCTCTTTGTGTTTTAGGTTGTGCGAGTGTTATCATTAGCTCATTATGATTATTGACAATTGTCTTTAGTTCACCCAGCACGGGACGCCAGCTTTCATTAAACGAGCTTGTTTTTTGCTCTTTGTTTACAAATCCATCCAATAATGAAATAGTATTTACCAGTGTAAGACCCAATTTGCTTTGTTTTACGATAGGAATATTTTTATACTCCAAATTATAATAAGGAATGCTGTCTCTTATTTCGAAACGGAGTTGGAGCTGTTTATCGGGGGATTGAAGAGTTTGAGCCGTGCTGCCTGAAGTCAAATAGATGATGACCAGCACGATGAAATATTTGCGCATAATAAAAACTTTATTTGGGAAAATAAAGGTAGAGGAAAATGGATCGTCCTTGGGGGAAATACTTCCGGATTGTGTATGATGAAGCTTGTAGAATCCGGAGTACGGTGTGTAAGGTTCCGTTTTCTACGAGAAGGCTAAACAGAATTTGATAATCTTCCGGCTCAAATTTCCGTTTATACCGGAATTGATTCCTCCTCAAATCAGATATGTTACCTTCTGGATATAAAAAAATTGGTAAATAACAACCCAATAATATATCTTTTGTTTAACTAATTAAATAATCACGGAACAATGACTGCAGTAGGTATTGGCATTTTTTCGGGCCTGTTGACCATATTACTCATTTATATTTTAAAGCTGGGAGATAAAAAAGTCATTTATGGACTTATACTCGCAGGGATTGGATTCCTTTATGTTGGGTTTGTATGGACAGATCTACAAGCTTTGATCGTTGATTCAATCCAGGCTGTCGGTTTTCTTTTATTGGCATATTATGGAATTAAAAAGAATATACATATCCTGACAATTGGCTATTTCTTGCATGGATGCTGGGACATAACATACCGGTTGTTTCAAAATCCTGCATTAATTCCACCAGATTACGATTTGTTCTGCATGTCACTTGATTTTACGGTTGGTATCTACCTACTGTTTTTTGCTAAACATTTTCAGTATAAGAAGGGTGTTGCATAAGAATCATTCTATAATTTAAACTCTATCGAATTTTTCAGCAATTTTGATGAGTGTTGTCATTGCTGGAGTTTTGCAAAGTGTCTTGTTTAAAAGAAAGATTAGATGTGCTTGCCTTGGCGATGTGTTTAATTTACCCATGAGCACTATTACTGTAATTGAAGATGCGTTAATGATCGTCATGAGTGCCATAATGCTTTTAACTCTGCTGTAATGACTGAAGATGCAATTCAGACACGGCATGAGGATAGCATCAAGTCGGTATAAGTTTGTAAATATTGTTGAGCCCGCTGTTGGAGTATTAATGAGTGGAAGCACGGTGATTGTGGCAATTAATGCGAGTTTATTAAAGTTCAAATAAAAAAAATTAGATTGAAATTTGTTCTATGAAAATTATTGATCTAAGCCATACTATAGAGAATGGGCTTGTTACTTACAAGGGACTTCCGGCTCCGGTTATTTGCGATTACCTTAGCCGGGAGCAATCGAGGAACATATATGAAGAAGGAACAGAATTTCAGATCGGTAAAATTGAAATGGTAGCAAACACGGGAACCTATATTGATTGTCCTTTTCATCGATATGAATATGGAAAAGATTTTGCCGCACTACCCGCAGAGTTGTTTACAGACATTGAAGCAATCAAAGTAAATGTTCCCTACCAACAACAAAAAGCAATCGATGCTTCATATTTCACCAATTTAGAATTAAAAGGCAGAGCTGTCTTGGTACACACCGGCTGGAGTGAACATTGGAGGACGGATACTTATTTTGAGAATCATCCTTACTTAACAGAAGATGCTGCAATATTTCTAAAACACCAGGGAGTAAGACTTGTGGGGATTGATTCACACAATATCGATGACACTGCGAAAAAGAGCCGTCCGGTACACTCAACCTTGTTGGCGCAAGAAATATTTATCATAGAACATGTTTGCAATCTGGATCAGTTGCCATCTAATGGATTTAGTTTTACCGCTCTTCCACCTCGAATAAAAGGTATAGGAACTTTTCCTGTAAGGGCCATTGCGAAAATAAATGTCTAGGAGATAGGCGGAAGATGGCGGAAGGATAAAATAAAAAAGAGTTACCTGGCTCGTAACTCTTTAGTTATCATTTGCTCCCCCTGTTGGACTTGAACCAACGACCCTCTGATTAACAGTCAGATGCTCTAACCAACTGAGCTAAAGGGGAATTCCTTTTGGGGCAGCAAATATAGACAAAAATCGTTTCGGGAAAAACAGAAAACTAATTCTCCAACTGGATCGATCGCATTCGTCGTGGTTGAAGTTGCGCAATGACACACGATAAGAAAAATGACTGAACAATCGCCTGAATTCGCATCGAAGTCTGCCTGATCAGAAATTTTTAGCGTAGCTTATCTGTACCCACCTGGTTCCGCTCCATACAAGCAGAAGTGTAGAAGCTCCTTTCATTGTTATATTTCCACTGAGTTCTGTCCGGTGTTTCGGCACATTATCTACCATCGTAAAAGGAAGACCTAATGCCGATTCAATGAGCAATATGTGGCCATTTTCTTTTCCTCTTGTAAGTATTACTTTGGGATTGTTGCCGTCACCTCTGACCGATAAATAACTGTTGTTACCGACTGTAATCGTCGGATTGCTTTTGGTTACTTGTACGCTTTTCCTGGGGGCAAGGGAGAGCAGCATGGTAATTGATTTTTGATTTTTTAAGCATTGATATCATACTCAAGGTAATATTTGTTAGCATCCTTTGATTGAAAGTCTGTAAAACTTAATATCAACTTCCATTACAGGAAAGGTTTTCAGTAATTCCTGTTTTTGTATTTTTTAAAATCCATCTTTTTCATAAAACCGTTTCGATGCAATAAACTTTTCGGTGGTACCTAAAAATATTCTGTAATAAAAGCGCACCTCGGCATGGCAGAGTTGGTTTTGATACCTGTACGGCACCTACCCGTTCCCTGTTTTGCTCCTTGACCTTTCTCAACTGTTTAGCTTGACCTTTTTCAACTTTTTAGAAATAAGCCAATTGGGGGTTGACAAACGGAACTTGGTGTTGTAACTTAAAAATGTATTCACACACCAAAACCAACTGCAAAATGAAATCAACAAAACTTTTTCAACTACCGGCTATTGGTAGTTCCAGTGTATTATCACTGTCGATTCTCATTATCACTTCTACCTTTTTCTCTGGCTGCGCTACAATCGTAAGCAAAACAAACTGGCCACTCTCAATTGACTCCAAGCCTGAAGGCGCCCAGGTGTCTATCGTAAACAGAAAAGGTAAAGAAGTATATTCCGGGCGCACGCCTGCCATTACAACTCTTAAGTCAGGAAGCGGATTCTTCGGCAAAGAAAGCTATTCGGTAACGCTAACTCATAAAGGCGTTGAAAAAAGAACAATCAACGTAGAGTGCAAGGTTAATGGCTGGTATTTCGGCAACATCATTTTTGGAGGACTAATTGGTCTCTTAATTGTCGATCCTGCAACGGGTGCTATGTACAGACTCGAAAAAAAGGATATATATGAGACTTTCACAGAGGATAAAACCAGTCAGCTAAAGATCCTGGATGTAAATAGTGTTCCTGTTGAATGGAAAGCATGCTTGGTAGAACTATAGCAACTGCAAACAAAGCACCTATAGAACTAATTCTTTTGGTGCTTTTTTACTTGTATACGTTTTGCATGCAATTCATAACTTATCCTCGTAGAAAGACAAGCGTATAGAGGAGTTACTGCGTTGCACCTTTACCGGTCTTATTTAATGCTGCTTTGAATCCATTCGCTAAACGATCGATAGGTCCAACTCCCCAATAATGCAAAAAGAATATTCTAGGCTCTTCATGCACCATGTGATTATGTACAGCCACCACTTCAATTCCGTTTTCCACCAATGCCTTAATAACAGGTGCTACTTCATGTTCCAGCATTGCAAAATCTCCGGCAACAGCAGCTTTTTCATCCGTTCCCTGCCATGCCGCCCATGTATTAAACCCCATAAAACTGCTCACAGCCATTCCGTGTTCCCGTAATGATACATCTGGTCTACCAATCGTGTACTTATATACGCCTTTGTTCATTTCACCTTTATGACCGATAATAGAATCAAGCAGTGCAATGTTTAATGAATTGCTCACACTGTCTGCCGGGCTGGATTTAGGATCTTTTCCTCTTGACTCTTTTACTTTATCAAAGATTGCTTTCACACTCACAGATAAATTTGCAACTTTTCCTTTTCCATCAATGTGCATATACATCACATTGGGTCTGTTACGAACAAAATGATTATGTATAGCTGTAATAGCAAAACCTTGCCTGATCACCTCCTCTTGCACAGGCTTTAAATCATTTTCGGTCACGATAATATCTCCCATTACCATTGCGCTGTCAGCGCATGGCGTAAATGCAACCCAACTTCCTAAACCCATCGGAGGTATTATTTTAAAACCATCAACGATAATACTCAGGTCATTTTGAGGAACAGTTATTTTATATTCACCATTCTTTTCCATACCCTTCATTCCCGTTGCTTCTTCAATTTTCTGAATATCTAACTTACTGGCTGGCGGACAGGGAATGGTTTCTTTTTTCATTTCATTGCCAGCCGTATTATTATCAGCCGTTTGTTGATTGCATCCGGCTAAAAATGCAAAACCAATAGACCATAAAAACACAAATGATTTCATACTTATCCAATTCAATGAATGACAATGTTTACCTATCGCGAGTATTTTATCAGCAGCCCCGCCACTGCAGCAATGAGAATAATATATGGCTCCTGAATTTTCCTGATGTAAATTAAAGCAAATGCGGTTGCCACTGCTATCAGGGCGGTAGGAATATCTATAATACTTCGTGCGGCAATTACAATTACTGCACCTGCCAGTGCACCGATCACCGCAGCAGTAATTCCATCTACAAAGGCTTTGATACTTTTATTGCCGGCAATCTTTTTAAAATATGGAGCGGGCAAAATGGTAAACAGATAACAGGGAAGAAATGTAGCGAATGCTGCAACGCAGGCGCCGGGGAAGCCAGCAACCAAATAACCTATAAAGCCAACAGTGATAACAACAGGACCCGGCGTGATCATAGCAACTGCAACAGCATCTAAAAACTCCTGTTCGGTCAGCCAATGATTTTCTACCACCACTCCGCTATGAAGAAATGGAACAATCGCTAAACCACTTCCAAAAACAAATGCCCCGGCCTTTGCGAAAAACACAGCTATTTTACCAAGTGTGCTTATTTCAAAATCCCAAAATCCAATTTGTAAGAGAACAAAAGCATTCGCAGTTTTTTTTGTCAACCATTTCGGCGGTGCTTTAATGAACATATATAATATACC
>JAICGN010000198.1 GCA_025923075.1 Chitinophagaceae bacterium | reverse complement strand
TAAAGATCTTGCTAACTGTGATGTCAGTGTTACCGGTTGCGAATGTCTTGTGGCACGCACCGGAAGTATCGTAATGAGTGCTGCCCAGGCTTCCGGCAGAACAACAAGCATTTATGCGCCAATTCATATTTGCGTCGCCTTTACCAGCCAGCTGGTATATGATGTGAAAGATGCTCTAATCGCGATCAAAGAAAAGTATAATGATAAGCTCCCTTCACTTATCACATTTGCCACGGGTCCAAGCCGCACGGCTGATATCGAAAAGACATTAGTGGTAGGAGTTCATGGCCCCAAAGAAGTATATTGTTTTTTGGTTGATGCATAGTTGCGTATTTTTAATGCATGAAAAATCCCGAGGTTTACCAGCTTTTTGTGTATGGCTCTTTACGCAGTGGTTTCCGCAGCCCTGCTTATGAATATATTAGTCGTTATTTTGATTTAGTTGGAGCCGGAAAGGTAAAAGGTCAGTTGTTTGATCTCGGAACCTATCCGGCTGCAAAACCATCTGACCAAAATAAATTTATCATTGGTGAACTATACAGGATCAGGAATGAAAAAGAGTTTACATGGGCCATGGGCCAATTAGATGATTATGAAGGTGTGCATGTTGGTTTTGATGAAACACAGCTTTACCGCCGTGAGGTAACTGAAGTGTATATTGGTGATAAGATCACTAATGCCTGGATATACTGGTACCAGGGTGATGTGAGTGATAAACCGATAATTGAATCAGGGGATGTGCTTCAATATATGGATCAAAAGAAATAATTTCATTTCGTGACATTTCCTATTGATAAAAAAATATATTTCCTTTCAGATTTTCATCTTGGTGCACCAGATGCCGTTTCCAGTCTTCAAAGAGAAAAACAGGTTGTTCGATTTCTTGATGAAATAAAAGAGGATGCTGCCGAAATTTTTATTGTGGGCGATATGTTTGATTTCTGGTACGAATACAGGAAAGTTATACCAAAAGGATATACAAGATTGCTGGGAAAACTTGCTGAATTGTCTGATGCCGGTATTCCTATGCATTTTTTTGTTGGCAATCATGATATGTGGATGAAAGATTATTTTCAGAAAGAATTAAACATTCCGATTTACTTTGAACCGAAGGAATTTGAAAGAATGGGGAAGAAATTTTACATCGGTCATGGTGACGGGTTGGGGCCGGGTGATAAAGGCTATAAGTTTTTGAAAAAGATTTTTCGTAATCCATTTTGTAAGTGGTTATTTGGCATTCTGCCGCCTTATTTCGGTATGGGGCTAGCTAATTATCTGAGCCGTCGCAGCAGGGCACAAACCGGGGTATCGGAAGAAACTTTTCTTGGCGAAGACAAAGAATGGCTGATTATTTATTGCAAAGGCCTATTACATGAGAAAAAAGTTGACTTTTTTGTGTTCGGGCATAGACATCTTGCCATTGATTATCGTCTATCAGAAGGCAGCAGGTATATCAATCTTGGCGATTGGATACATTATTATACGTTTGCCGTGTTTGATGGAAACGAATTGAAATTGAAATCTTTTTTAGATAAAGATGAAAAAATAATCCGGAAGTAGATGCTAAAGCAACTATCCATATTTTCTTTACTTTTTGCTTTTTGTTTTGCCAGCCTTGCACAAAACGATTCAACATTTGTTCCTTTTGTAAAAATCAAGGGCGATATCGTAGCATTTGCAGCTGATAATTTTGATAATATTTATTTGTTGAATTCTTCAGATCAAATAAAAAAGATTGATGGAAATGGTGATTCAGTTGCCGTTTTTAATAATGTAAGGAAGTACGGCAAGGTGGCGCAGATGGATGTTTCCAATCCGTTGCGGGTGTTGCTTTATTATAAGGATTTTTCTACTGTTGTGGTTCTTGACCGTTTATTAAGTATTCGCACCACAATTGACTTTCGTAAGCAGGACATTTTTCAGGTGCAGGCAGTTTGTTTGTCTTACGATAATCAAATATGGCTGTATGATGAGTTTGAGCATAAACTGAAAAAGATAGACGAGAATGGCAAATTACTTTTTGCAACTACTGATTTTCGCCAGCTTTTTGGCGAAGCATTTTCTTTTACATCTATTTCAGACCAGGACGGGTTTTTATATTTGTATGATAAGAATAAGGGAGTATATGTGTTCGATTATTATGGCGCATTGAAAAATATATTTTCGCTAACGGGTTATGATAATTTCAGGGCTGTTGGGAAATTTATTACGGGTACCCGTAATGATTCATTAATGCGTTATTATCCTGCGAGTTTGTTGCTTCAGGAAGTAAGACTGCCCGAAGCCTTCAGGAAGGCACAATCTATCCTTTTTACGGCGACAAAGGCCTATGCATTAAAAAAAGACGAACTCGATATTTACCAACTGCGTTAAGGTCCATTCTTGTTTATTTTTGCAGGATGAATGATTTTTTAGACAGAGTATTTCTTAATAACCCCGTCAAACTCTACCTGATCGTAGCGGGTGTTATTCTATTTGTTCTCATTTTAAAACGGTTTATTTCACATTATCTTGCCGGGCTTATTTACACGTTGGTAAGAAATGTATTCCGGGGCGTTGACAAAAAGTCTTTTTCTGACCTCGTTACACAACCGCTTGGCTGGTTTTTGCTGATATGGGTCTCCATCCTTGCCTTGCATAAACTTACCTTCCCTGCTCTATTTGAAGGAGAAGTATATGGATATTCAACAAAACAGATCATTCACACAATTGGGACTATCATTCTTATTGTTTCATTTATTTGGTTGTTGTTCCGCATGATCGATTTCATTGCTCTCATCCTGGAAAAAAAAGCAGACCTGACGGCAAGCCAGGCCGATAATCAACTCATTATTTTCTTCAAAGACTTTTTTAAGATTGTTATTGGGATAATCGGAATTTTAATGATACTAAAAGCTGGATTTGGTTTTAATATCAGCAGCCTGATAACAGGGTTAAGCATAGCAACCGCTGCCATTGCGCTGGCGCTTAGGGAAAGCCTGGAAAACCTCATCGCCTCATTTATCATTTTTGTTGATAAACCATTTACTGCCGGCGATCTTGTTCATGTGCAGCAAGTGACTGGTACGGTAGAAAAAATTGGATTGCGAAGCACAAGAATAAGAACGGATCAGAAAACTTATGTTTCAGTACCCAACAAACAAATGGTGGATAGTATTCTTGATAATCTTTCATTGCGTACGCAGCGCAAGGCAGAAATAAGATTGGAAGTTGGCCTGAATAGTTCTGTAGAAACGTTGAATCAATTTATGGAGGCAATAAAAATTAAATTGGATCATCCGCAAATTGAAGAGTCATCAGTTTTTTTATTGGATATCAGGTCAAATTCATTCTTAATCCAAACTGATTTTTTTACCGCGCCGATCGCCATCGGTGAATTCAATAAATTAAAACAACAAAAGAATCTTGAAATTCTGAAACTGATGGAGGAGATGAATATTGAATTGGCAGGCGCCAGCAGTGAAATAAAAATTTCAGGAAAATTGGGGCAATGACTTAAACCTTTGAGTTATTCTTAAGTCATGGGGAACTACAACTTGTAATTTCAACTTAAACCAACAATTAGTATGAAAACCTGCTTATTCCTCGTCTGGCTGCCGGTAGTCACGATTTCCTGTAACAAATCAGGTGGTAACCTCGAAACACCCCATAATGATGGACTTATATTGGATAGGGTTGTAAAAACAACGATTTATACTAATGTCACGACGAGTGAAATCATTGAATATAGATACGATGTCTCAGGAAAAATAATTTCGGAAGGTAATAAAAAATACATTCGTGATGTAAAGGGGAGGATCATTAAAGTTTTGTTGTTGCCAAATGGAACGAACAGAAATGATATAAATGTTTTTTATACAGATAACAGTTCTTTAAAAGTGGCTTACACGCTATCCGATCTATCTGGTAATCCGTCTGCCGTTGACAGCACAGTTTATGAGAGGGATAATACTGGTCGTATTATTAAAATTGCCAGTTATTTTTCTAACGACGGGACGACATTCATTAAAGATCTTTTTTATAAACTTTTTTATGATGAGAAGCAAAATCTAGCGCGAATCGAAAAGTACGGCTATAGTGGTGAGGCTATTGTTTATTGTGGCGGGTTTTCTTATACCGTTTATGATAATAAAATAAACCCTGCATATTCAGATGATGAAGTGAGAATGTTTTATGGCGCAGAGTTGTTTTTAAATACTTCAAAGAATAACGTAATAGCCGCGAATGGCAATTATTCAAAATCCCATACCTACCGTGCTGACGGAAGACCTTTATCGTCTAAAGTGCTTGACGGGAGAACAGAAGTTTGCCGTATCGATTATTATTACAAATAAAACCGAAGGCTTACCCCAAACTTGCCTTCAGCTCATTAAAAAATGATTTGATCTTTTCCAATGACTGGATCATCACAAACTTTTCATCTGCTTTTTTATTCTTCTTTAAAAATTCTTTGGCGCCTTCAATAGTAAACTTGCGGCGTCGAAGCAAATCGTAAATAAGAACAAGATTTTTAACATCGATGGGGCGGAAGAAGCGGTCGCCTTTGCGATTTTTTCTTGGTTCAAGTATATCGAATTCAGTTTCCCAATAGCGTATCAACGATTGATTTACTCTGAACCACTTTGACACTTCACCAATGGAGTAGTATTGTTTTTGAAAAAGAATTTCATCCGGGGGGATCTGGATCAGGTCGGCATTTAAATGAATCTCTTTTAATGATAAACGTCCGCGTGGGGATCTTCGTTGCAAGGCTTCAACAACAGTCGTCACAGCATCTGGTTCCCGAGGAGTTTCTGATTGTTCAATAGCTTCGTCCTGGTCGCCGGGTATTTCATGACCGGTTATTTTTATATCTTTTTCTTCATCTGAAGAAAAATCAAAAGTTATTTGTGAAAGTGGTTTACCCATAGTTTAGTAAAGATAAGGACGTTGAAGTGTGCGGAGCAACGATGTTGACATGTGTGGAAAAATTAGGCCAATGAGGAAAGTTCAGAGTCTTTAGCTCGGAGTTCAGAGTCCATAGTATTACTTTTTACTTTTGACTTTTGAATTTCTGACTCAATCAAGACTCTGATTCGATGCAGCAGCAAGTTTCAGCAACCGATCGAATTGTTCGGGCGTAAGATCATTATAGAAGAAATAAATAGGATCGATCTTATTGCCGTTCTTTATCACTTCATAGTGGCAATGTGGTCCCGTGCTTTTGCCGGTACTGCCTACATAGCCGATCACCTCGCCACGCTTTACCCTTTGGCCCCCTCGTGCCTTAATACGAAACATGTGACCATATAAAGTTTTATAACCATAACCATGATTAATGATAACACAGTTACCATAGCCATCGCCACGATTGCCCGCAACTTCGATTGAACCATCTGCCGTGGCGTAGATAGGCGTGCCTGCAGGAGCGCTAAAGTCAAGTCCGGGGTGAAGCTTTACAGTTTTATAGACCGGGTCGATGCGATAGCCAAAGCCGGAAGCAATTCGTTTCAGATCTGTATTGCTTACCGGTTGGATCGCCGGAGTGGCTGCGAGTATTTTTTCTTTGTTATTCATCATTCCGGCCAAATCTTTATATGATGCCTTTTGAGCATTAATGCGACTGCCCATATTATTAAGCGAAGTGATAATTGAATTGATCAAATCGTTTTGTTCCATTCCTTCCACTTTGGCTATCTGTTGTTCTTTTTCCAATTCCTTTAGTCTTGC